>JBCDEN010000376.1:0-4826 GCA_039179715.1 Pseudomonadota bacterium | reverse complement strand
CGGAATCAAAGACGACACCGGACCCGGTCCCCGCCTGCCCCGTGCCGTCGCCGCGAAGGACAAGCGTGCGGATTGCCACGTTCAGCCGGAAGTCACCCCCGGGCGCGAGATACCCGATCGACCCGGTATAGACGCCGCGCGGACCAGTTTCCAGATCGTGTGCGATCTGCATCGCGCTGAGCTTCGGTGCACCGGTAATGGACCCGCACGGGAACAGGTTCCGGATGATGCCTGAAAAGCCGACGCCTTCGGGAAGCCGCGCTTCGATGGTCGAGGTCATCTGGTGAAGGCTTTTGTAACGCTCCACGTCGCACAGGTTCGTCACCCTGACCGACCCGGTCTCCGCGATGCGCGACAGGTCGTTGCGCATGAGGTCCACGATCATCGTGTTTTCGGACCGCTGCTTGGGATCGGCGGCAAGATCCCTGGCGATCCGTGCATCTTCGGAGGCAAATCTTCCTCTGGGCGCGGTGCCCTTCATCGGCCGTGTCCAAAGGGTCTTTGCCCGCCGCTCCAAAAACAGTTCCGGCGAGAGCGACAGGACCGACCTGTCGGTCATCTTGATGAACGCGGCAAACTCCACCGGCTGGCGCTGCATGAGATCCAGAAAAAGCGCCTCGGGGGGCCCCTCATGGGAGAGCTGCGCGCGCATTGTCAGGTTGACCTGATAGATATCGCCCTTTGCCAGATGATCGCGAACACGCTCAAACGCATCCGCATAGGTCTCACGGTCCATGTCGAAAACCGGAGCACCCATCGTGGCCCCATCCTCCGCGGACGAACGGGACAACAGCTCCCTGGCTGCATCGATCGGGATTTCGCGCATGCGGTCATAAATGCCGAACCACAGAAGCGGCTCACCCGATGGTTCAAAGCGGCTCTTCAGCTTGTCCTCGAACGCGTAGCCCAGCTCGTAGGCAAGAAAACCGGCGGCGAACCTGCCTTCGTCCTGCGCAGCTTCCAGTCTTGCAAGGCAAGCCGGAACATCTTCCAGCACAGTGCATGTGACGATTTCGGCAGGGTTTTGAAACAGCCGTGCAGAGCGCTGTTTCAACAGGTCCAGCAACAGAACCGATCCGGGTGCCAGCTTGGCTTCGGTTGCAACATGCCGATTTCCGATGCGAGCAGACGTATCGACCATTTTTCGCCCTGTGCCAGACCGCTCAGTTGTCTTTCGAAGTGCGGCTCATGACATCCGAGCGGCATCAAGTCAAACATTCTGTGCACAGGATAAAAAAATGGCCGGCTGAAGTGTAGCCGGCCAATTTTATTGGTGACGTCATTTTTGGTTGATTAAGCGGCAGCAACATCGTGCAGGAACGCATCGATGGCATGGCGCATATCAGATGTTTCGGAGTCCAGAACCTCCGTCGCGTCCGCCATCGACGACGCGGAGCGGCTGGTGCGTTCCACCGATTCTCGGACGCCGCCGATGTTTTCCGCAACCCGGCCGGTGCCGTCGGCTGCCTCGGCAACGTTGCGCGAAATCTCCTGGGTCGCCGCACCCTGTTCGTCGACGGCCGCGGCAATGGCGGCGGTGTAGCTGTTGACCTCGTCCATGGTCTCCGCAATCACGCCGATCGATTCGACCGCTCCCTTGGTCTCCGCCTGGATGGCCGAGATCTGGGCGCCGATTTCCTCGGTGGCCTTGGACGTCTGCGTCGCAAGCTCCTTTACCTCGGCAGCAACAACGGCGAAGCCTTTCCCGGCTTCGCCCGCGCGCGCGGCTTCGATCGTCGCGTTCAGGGCGAGCAGGTTGGTCTGTTCCGCAATCGCCTGGATCAATGTCACGACTTCGCCGATGCGGTTGGCCGCCTCCGACAGTCCCGCGACCTTGCGGTTGCTGGTCTGGGCGTTTTCCGTTGCCTTCATCACGATTTCGGTCGTCTGTTCAACCTGGCGCGAAATCTCGGCGATGGAGGAAGACAATTCCTCGGCGGCGGACGCGACCATCTGCACGTTGGACGACGCGGTTTCAGACGCATCGGAAACCGAGGTGGCGCGGCCGGTCGTGTCCTGTGCCACTGCACCAAGCTCTTCCGCGGAGCCGCGCATCTCGGCAACCTTGACCCCGACACCATCGAGCTTGGAGGCGATTTCCTGCTGGAAGACGGCGATGCGCTCGCTGACCGTGTGCTGCTTTTCGCGTTCCGCATCCGTGTGCCGGGAGTTCTCTTCCTGCAAAAGCATGGCCTCGGCCTGAGCCTTTTCCGCCTCCTCGCGCGCCTGGTCAGACGCGGTGAACGCGATCCCGAGCGAGTTCGTCATCCACCACAGGGCGCCGACCTCCGCAACCACGATGACCGCGTGAAAGACGACGCGCGCGAAATCCGCCCCGTTCGGAAAGACGGCCCAGGGCATGAGGAAGTTCAGCGCCAGGTGATGCACGGCAACGACCGCCGCGTAGGCAACAAGCGCGCGCCAGTCGACCCAGCTTGCCAGGATCGCCAGAACCGCGAAGAAATACATGTGGCCGTCGAGCTGGAACGAGTTCTGCCCCTCCGGCGTCGACAGGGCGGCGACGAAGAGCGCAACGAGGCCGGCCAGCGACATCGCCGTTGCAAGACGCGTTTCAACGCCTGCGCCGAATTTAAACCAGCAGGCCGTTGCGGCCCCGCCGAGCAGAAAGGCACCGCCGACAACCATGCCGATCGAGACATTGCCAACCAGCCACGCGGTGACTGCAACAAGACCGACATTGAACCACGTGAAATAGATCACGATCTTGGCAAATCGTTCCCGAAAGCTGTCCAGGCCCGAGACACCCGCCGCCATTTCGCTCATGAATTCTTCTCCAGTGAAAGGCCAGCCAAGCGCGCGCACGCCATGGCGACCGCGCTTGAGGCAACAAATCCGGCTCCCGCTTGATAAAGCCGGCTAACTAACTCGGTATCGGTGGCATCCGTCAGCGCGATCCAGGAACCGTCCCGCACGAAAATCACCGGCGCCTCAGCAGCGGCAATAACCTCGACGGCGGACTTTCCCCAGGGTTTGGCAAAGACGGCGACAGGACCGGCACCACTCGGCATGAGGGAACCGGACAGCACGACCGCGCTGCACATCAGAAAATAGACGGCCGCAAAACCCTTTGCGAAGCGGCTCATCGCGAGACCCCCGTATACACCTACTCAGGTATTGAAGATCTCGCTGTTACTTTAATAAAAACTGAATTATCGCCGCAGAGCACAAGAGATTTCGGGCTTTGTCGTGTAATTGTCGGAAACGGACTGACGCAACCGTCAGTTTACCTGTCAATTTTCCCTATACACATAAGCGCATAACCGCTCTCGACGGTGAGTAAGCCGCAAGCTCTGCGTATTCAAGTCTGGATCAGGTCGGTTAACCGGTGCCGGTCGGGCAGGAAACGCCGGTGCCGCCGATGCCGCAATAGCCTGCCGGATTCTTTGCCAGATATTGCTGGTGATAGTCTTCGGCAAAGTAGAACGTATCCAGTTCGCGGATTTCGGTGGTGATCGACGCGGCAACGCCGCCGCTTGAAAGGGCTGCCTGATAGGCCTCCCGCGTCTTGAGCGCAAGTTCCAGATCATCCGCGGAATTGACATAGACCGCGGACCTGTACTGGGTGCCGGTGTCATTGCCCTGACGCATGCCCTGGGTCGGATCGTGGTTTTCCCAGAAGACCTTCAACAGCTCTTCCAGTCCGGTCACGGCCGGGTCATAGACCACCAGAACCGCTTCCGTGTGACCGGTTCGACCGGAGCAGGTTTCATGATAGGTCGGGTTCGCCGTGTAACCGCCGGCATAGCCAACGGCGGTGACATGCACACCCGGCAGCTGCCAGAACAGCCGCTCCGCGCCCCAGAAGCAGCCCATGCCGACAAGCACGGTTTTCAAGCCGTCGGGATAGGGACCGGTCATGGAATTGCCGTTCACGAAATGCGCTTCACCGGGCACGATGGCCACGTCACGGCCGGGCAGTGCCTCCTCCTTGCCAGGAAGCGAGAATTTCTTGGTCAGCATGGTCATGAAGGACATCGTAAAACTCCTGGAAGTGTCGATCCGGCCCTGCCGCATGGCAGCAGGACCGGAATGGCGTCACACGTATTGCCCGTAATGTGGCGTAGTTGCGCGCCGTTTCCAAGTGAGTTCACGAATGCGTGTCTTGCAGGACCTCAGGCGAATTGCGGCTGAATGCGCCCGCGGCGCGCTCCCATCCAGAGAAATGCGAGCCCGAGCGGTGCGGCAACGGCCCAGACCGGCCAGGTCATCAGCGTCAGCAAAACCGGGTCCCACAGAGCCGGATGAACGTGACGTTCGATCGCCGGCTGCAGGATTGGAAACGTGTCCGGGAACAGACCGAACAACAGTTGCCCGAGCGGCTGGAGCTGCAGCTGTGACTGCGCAATGGAGGTGCTGGCATCGGAAATGCCGGCAATGATGGCGATGGCGAGAAATGCGAGACCCATCAGGCGAAAAACAAATTTAACAATACTGATCATGTCGGTACCGGCCTTTTTCAAGGTGCCCTTCGTTAATATCCGTTTCATTTCAAACACGTCGGCCACTTCAAAAAATCCAAGTGCGCCGCAACGTCCTAAGAGTAATAACTTAGATTTCTTGTTCAATAATTGATATGCAACACATTCTTGTGAGTTCCACCGGATAAAGCCGCTCCGAAACAGCTCTGCCGGTGCACCTGCGGACGAAAAATCCAACGCGCGTTCCACAGCCTGTCAGGCGCTCAAAAAAAACGCGTTTGAGCGCTTGCACTTGGGATCAGGCTGAGTATATTGCGCGGCACTCAGGCGGGTTCAGCCTGGTATGGACAGGTGGCCGAGTGGCTGAAGGCGCACGCCTGGAACGCG
>JBCDEN010000859.1:0-1516 GCA_039179715.1 Pseudomonadota bacterium | reverse complement strand
GCCGACTACGGGTCGGCCTGCGGCAACATGGCGAGTTGTGTCGGTCCCTTCGCGGTTGATGAGGGCATGATCAATCTTGGCGCCGGTCAGAACGACGCGCTTGTCCGGATCTACGACACCAACACCAAACGCATCTATCACAGCCGGTTCCCGGTCGCAGACGGCAAGGCCGTTGAAGAGGGCGATGTTTTCATTCCGGGAGTTTCCGGAACCGGGGCACCGGTGGTGCTGGAATTCCTGACACCGGGTGGCGCGGCCACGGGAAAACTTCTGCCGACAGGCAACGCGGTTGACGACCTGATTGTTCCTGGATTGGGAACAATCAAGGCCTCGCTTGTCGATGCCGCCAATCCCGTTGTCTACGTGCTCGCGTCCGATCTCGGCAAGACGGCAACCGAATTGCCGGGCGACCTCGACGGTGACAAGGAGCTGATGACATGCATCGAGGCTGTCCGCCGGGCGGGAGCCGTCGCGATGGGTATGGCCGATAAAGTGGAGGGCGTGAAGCGTTCCAATCCGAAGGTGGCCATGCTCGGACCGGCCTCCCAGTTCACGTCGCTTGATGGGGCAAGCCATGAGACGGCAACGCATGATCTCAATGTGCGTCTCGTTTCCATGGGCAATTTCCACCGGGCGATCACGCTGACCGGCGGGATGTGCACGGCGGTTGCAGCGCAGGTGCCCGGGTCGCTGGTTCAGCAAATCGCCGGACCTGAGGGCAGGGATCTTCGTGTCGGAACCCCATCGGGCGTTCTGACGGTGACCGCCGATGTTCGGATCGGCGCTGACGGACCCGAAGCGCTGAGCGCCGGGACTTTCCGCACGCAGCGGCGCATGATGGAGGGAGCCGTGCTGTATCCGTCCAACCTGCTTGAGGAGCCCTCATGAAGAATTCAGTACCATTTCACCCGACCTGTGATCTCAACGATGTTCATCCGGGCAAGGTCCGGCTTGTGCAGTTGCCGTTCCGCGACTTCGGCGGGAAACAGGGGTTTGCAGGCAAGGTCCGGACAGCAGTGATGGTGGAGGACACCAAACTGGTCCAGGAGGAGCTGTTTTCGGCCAAGGGCGACGGCGGGGTCATCGTGCTGGACGGCGGTGGTTCGATGCGCACGGCCCTCCTTGGGGACAGGATGGGGGAACGGCTCATCAACAACGGCTGGGCCGGGATCGTGATCAACGGGGCTGTCCGCGATGCGCAGATGCTGGCTGGTCTCGACCTCGGCATCAAGGCGCTTGGCACTAGCCCCATCAGATCCGCCAAGGCCGGAACCGGCGCCATTGATGTACCCGTGGCCTTTGGGAGCGTTCTCATCGAACCGGGCATGTTCATCTACTGCGATGCCGACGGCGTGCTCGTTAGCGACGAACCGCTCGCCATCTAGGGTACGGACTCATAAAAGAAGTCAATTTGGTTTGGATCGTTTTGACCAACCGCGAGAAGCGAAAGCGCAGGAAATGTGGTTCATTTTCAAGCCTTTCGCGACGTGGCAGATGGCCAAAACGGCCAAATCCG
>JBCDEN010000339.1:0-5284 GCA_039179715.1 Pseudomonadota bacterium | reverse complement strand
GTCGCGTCTCCAGACCGGTAAACACGTTCTTGAACTGGTTCATGCCCGCATTCGCGAACATCAGTGTCGGATCGTTGCGCGGAACCAGCGGTCCGGATTCAACCACTTCGTGATCGTTTTTCTTGAAATAGTCCAGGAACGTGGAGCGGATATCATTTACGCCGGTCATTCGGGTCTCGCATCGGTCCGGCCCCTTCAACGGGCCAATTGGAAAAGGCTGCCGGAGCAAGTTTTCCGCATCGGGATCTGCGCCGGAACAGCCTTTTAACTTTGACCTTAAATCCTGTCCAGCAATTGCACGCATTCGTGCCTGCGCCGGACGTATTCACTTGTCGCTGCGTCCATTCGGCAAGCAAAGTGAAAAGGCTCCCTCCATCTCCGGAGAAAGCCTTGTCAAATCGCCAGCGGTTGATTGGACAGACCGGGTCAGGCCTCCGGTGCGGCTTCCATATCTTCCGGTGCATCCTCGGCACCTTCCGGATCGATGATGGCCTCCGCGATCAGGCCGGCATTCTGACGGATGGCGAGTTCGATCTCTTCCGCGATTTCCGAATTTTCCTTCAGGAACTGCTTGGCGTTTTCACGTCCCTGGCCGAGACGCTGACTGTTGTAGGAGAACCACGAACCGGATTTCTCGACGACATTGCCCTTGACCCCGAGATCGATCAGTTCGCCCATCTTGGAGACACCTTCGCCGTAGACAATGTCGAATTCGACCTGCCGGAAGGGCGGCGCCAGCTTGTTCTTGACGACTTTCACACGGGTCTGGTTGCCAACCACTTCATCACGATCCTTGATCGATCCGATGCGGCGGATATCAAGACGAACCGACGCGTAGAACTTGAGCGCGTTTCCGCCCGTGGTTGTTTCGGGAGAGCCGAACATCACACCGATCTTCATGCGGATCTGGTTGATGAAGATCACCATGGTGTTCGACTTGGAGATGGATGCGGTCAGCTTGCGCAGGGCCTGGCTCATGAGCCGGGCCTGCATGCCCGGGAGGCTGTCGCCCATCTCGCCTTCCAGCTCCGCTCTCGGCGTCAAGGCCGCGACGGAGTCGATCACAAGAACATCGATTGCACCGGAACGGACCAGTGTGTCAGCAATTTCAAGCGCCTGCTCACCCGCGTCAGGCTGCGAAATCAGGAGATTGTCGATATCAACGCCCAGCTTGCGCGCATAGAGAGGATCAAGCGCGTGCTCCGCATCCACGAACGCGCAAATGCCGCCTTGTTTCTGCGCCTCGGCGACCGTGTGAAGCGCAAGCGTCGTCTTGCCCGAGGATTCAGGCCCATAGATCTCCACGATCCTGCCGCGCGGCAAGCCGCCGATCCCAAGGGCGATATCGAGACCGAGGGAGCCGGTCGACACCGACTGGATCTCAACGGCCTGGCCCTGGCCCATCCGCATGATAGACCCCTTGCCAAAGGAGCGTTCGATCTGGCTGAGCGCTGCATCAAGCGCTTTTGTCTTATCCATCTGGCTGCTTTCTACGAGACGAAGTGTACTTTGCGACATGGCTCACGCTCCTTATTCCACGATGGACGCGTTGTTTCAATGTTGTGATTTGTACCCTATTTGTTCTCAATACGCAAGCCGTCGGAACCAATTGGTATTAAAACGGGAATTGCGATTTGTTTCCAATATGTTCCGCATTGCCCTCAGCAAAAGTCCCGTAACGTCAAACGAAAATGAAACATATCGTGATTCTCCCGGCGGGCAGAATCGCAGGCGCGCGACGCTGTTGCCGTTGACCTCACGATCTGTTAGCCCGCGAGTGACACCGTTGCCGGCCTGGCCGCCTCCTGAAGAACGAAGGTCTTGCCCTTTGCAAACCGCCCGCCCCCACCGTCTTGTTGCCATTGGTGCCGTCCACTCCGATACGGTTGCCCATGCCGGCGAACGCATCCGGCGCGAAACCTCGACGCCTGCCCGCCTTTCTTCAGCGCCCGGCGGCGTCGCCACGAACATTGCCCGCGCCGTCAGCGCGCTCGGTGTGCCCGCCCATCTGATTGGAGCTGTCGGGGACGATGCCGCCGCAGTGTCCTTGAGGGAAAGCCTGACGCGGGAAGGCCTCAACCTGACACTCGTCCCGCGGACAGGGCATGCGACGGGCCAGTATCTTGCCCTGCACGATCCCGACGGGTCACTAGCCGCCGCCTGTGTCGACGATCATGTTCTGTCCGACGCGCCGCCGGATATTTTCGATAGCGCTGTAACCGATCTACAGCCTGGACCCGATGACAGGCTGTTTTGGTTTATCGATACGAACTTGCCTGAAAAAACCCTGGCAAGCGTGATTTCCCGCATCGGCGGCGGCGCCATCGTCGCCAACGCCGTCTCGGATGCCAAGGCCCCTCGCCTGAGACCGTTCCTCACCGATCTGGCGTGTGTCTCGCTGAACCGCGGAGAAGCTGTCGCGCTCTTGGATATGCCGGCCAACTCAACCGCGGAAGAACTGGCAACGGCATTGCACAATGCCGGACTGGATCAATTTATCCTGACAGGAGGCAGCAACGATCTCCTGGCTTTGTCTGAAAACCGGCTGGAACGGATCAGTCCACCGGTCTCGGACGTTGTGAACGTGACCGGCGCCGGCGACGCCCTGACCGCCGGTTTCCTGGCGGCGAGCTTGCGCGGCGCCGGCTTCTTCCAATCTGTCAGATACGGGCTGGCGGCAGCGGCAATCACTCTGAAAAGCACGGGCGCACTTGCGGAAGGCCTGTCCTGGGACGCGCTTGAGAAATTTGCCCAGGCGGACAAAGTTTGAACTTGGCGCCGTGTAGCCCCCTCCCTATAAGGTGGCAGGACCGAGGTCCGGAACCTCAGACCGGCAAAACCCCATCAAGAAAGGCGTCGCCACAGATGCATTCCCCCGACGCAACGGAACTCAAAAATCTGATCGTTCAAAGCGACGAGATTCGCGATGCAATTGCATCAGACAAACCGGTCGTCGCGCTGGAATCGACGATCATCACCCATGGAATGCCCTTCCCGCGCAATCTTGAGACCGCGCGGCAGGTGGAAGCCGATATCCGCAGCGAAGGCGCGGTTCCGGCAACCATCGCGCTGATGGATGGAAAAATTCATGTCGGCCTGGGTGATGACGATCTCGACCGGCTTGCGCGTGCCGAAAATGTGATGAAGTGCTCAAGGGCCGATCTGACCTTTGCGCTGGCGACAGGTGCATATGGTGCAACGACGGTTGCCGCCACGATGATGGCGGCACATCTGGCGGGAATTCAGGTGTTTGCAACGGGCGGCATTGGCGGGGTCCACAAGGGCGCGGAGGAAAGTTTCGACATTTCGGCCGACCTGGAAGAGCTGGCACGGACACCCGTCTGCGTCGTCTGCGCCGGTGCAAAGGCCTTGCTGGATTTGCCGAAGACGCTTGAGGTGCTGGAAACAAAAGGCGTTCCGGTCATCTCTTTCGGAACCACAGAACTGCCCGCCTTCTGGTCGCGCGACAGCGGGCTCGATGCCCCTTACACGCTGAACACCCCGGCTGAAATCGGTGCTCTTTTGAAAATGCGAGCCAACTTCGCCGATCATGGCGGTGTCCTGATCGCAAACCCCGTTCCCGAGGCGCAAGAGATCCCGCGCGCGCAAATGGCCGGCTATATCGATGCGGCGATCGAAAAGGCCGGCTCGGAAGGGATCAGGGGCAAGGATGTGACGCCCTATGTCCTCGGTGCCATTATGGACCTGACCGGTGGCCGCAGCCTCGATACCAACATTGCGCTCGTCCGTAATAATGCCCGTCTGGCGGCAAGGATCGCGTCCGAACTGATCTGACACGCGAATGCACCGGCTTGACGCCGAAAGGCCGAGACGATTTTCTCGCATGTCGAAAAGACATCGGAGACCTCTGCCATGAAACTTGCCGTCACTGCAGCATCTGGCCAGCTTGGGCGCGCGGTCATTGAACATCTGAAGACGACGCACCCGGTTGAGGACATCATCGGCGTGGCGCGCACGCCGGAAAAGGCGGCGGATCTCGGCGTTGAGATCCGCCAGGGAAGCTACGGTGACCGCAACGCCTTTGAAACGGCGCTTGAGGGCGTCGAAGCCGTGCTTCTTGTCTCGGGCAACGATGCTCCGGAAAAACGGATCGAACAGCACCGGGCGGTGATCGACGGCGCGCGCAAGGCAGGTGTCCGCCGCTTTGTCTATACCAGCGTGCAAGGCCCCGAACAGGGAGGCGGTTTTGCGGATATCGTTCTCAGCAACCGTCAGACCGAGGCTGATGTGAAACAATCGGGCCTGGACTGGGCAATCGGCCGGAACGGCATCTATATTGAGCCGGACATAGACTATATCGACAGCTACAAGCGTCTCGGCGGCATTCGAAACTGTGCAGGTGACGGCCGCTGCGCCTACACCACGCGCGCCGAACTGGCCTTTGCCTATGCCTGCCTTCTCAAGGACGGTGCCCATGACGGCAAGACCTACAATTTGAGCGGAACCTCGATAAGCCAGAACGACCTTGTCGGCTTCATGAACCATGCGCTCGGCACACGGATGACATACGAGTTCGTCGACGCAAACAGCTTCAAGGAAGACCGCATCGCCGAGATCGGCGATTTTTACGGAACCGTCATAGCAGGCATCTACGCGGCGATCGCGACCGGCGCTTTTGACAATGAGAGCCAATTCAGGGCCGCAACCGGACGGGAACACATCTCCTGGCCGGACTTTTTCTCAAAAATCTGAGCGACGGAAATGACCGGGAGATCCATGCGCTTTCTTCATGCGCATGAAATGTCCCGGATGTATCCGGTTTCAGCACCGGTCGCCCGGCAACACCGTTCAAATCACCCCAAGCCGTTGACACAGCGGCGATAGCCTGCCCTTACTTGCGGCATAATATATGGACTGGAATGACCGGGCAGCATTTCACCGGGCGCACCAGGCGTTCAACAAAAGGTCATTTCAAAAAGGAGGCTCAAAATGTCAGAAGCGCCATCACCAGAATCCAACGCACCCGAGACCGCACCGGCAGGCAGCTTCTCACCGCTTCAGTATCTCGACCGGGCCCTGTCCACCCTGCGCGACATTGGCATCACGCCGGAGTCGGAAGCCGACGCGCCGATCAATGCGCTGCTGGAACAGATTTCCGAGCTGTCGCCCGACAAGGTCCTGGTGATTTCGCGCACGCTTTCGCAGGCCTCCAACTTCAACGAGGTCGTCCGCACCCAGGTCCAGCAAATGGACATTGGCGAGCGGTACGAGGAGATCACCAACGCGTTCAACTCCATTCGCGATGATGCCAAGGCGCTGGTTG
>JBCDEN010000197.1:0-6867 GCA_039179715.1 Pseudomonadota bacterium | reverse complement strand
GGTCTTGTCGGTGGTTGCGGTGATCTTCACGCGCAGCGCCCCCGCACCGGTCAGCGTGTAGCGCACCAGGGTTTCAACGCGCCCGGGATATCCCATATCACCGTCTTCGGAAACGAGCTTCAGTAGGACGCTTGCCTTGTCGCTCTTTTCAAGCTGCCAGTTTCTTTTGGAAAAGCCCCCGGCGCCGCCGTGAAGGTGGTGTCGCCCGCCATCATTGCAGTCAAGCTGATATGCCGTCTCGTCAATCACCATTTTTCCCCCGGCAATGCGGTTGGCACATCGTCCGGCAATGGCGCCGAAATAGGGGGAATGATCAACATAGCTTTGTAGGTCGTCAAATCCGAGGACGACGGACCGGCCACCGACTTTCAGATCGCGAATGATCGCGCCATACGTCAGAATGGAGGCCTCGAGCTGCCCCTTTTTCAGGGTGACTTCCCGTACGGTCGAACCGTCCGGCAACACGCCGAATTCACTGATCATGCATTCTCCCGGGAAACCCGCCTGACCCGCAGCAAAGTGACCCCGGCCGGGGGACAAAGCAAGCCTTAAATGGTCTGGTTGTATTCGCCGACCTCATCGTTTTCGCGCAGGATGCCATCCACTGCCTTGAACATCTCATGGAGGCGTTCCTCGGAGACCGGGCTCTCCACCACCACCACCAGTTCCGGCTTGTTGGAAGACGCACGCACCAGGCCCCAGGTTCCGTCATCGCTCACGACCCTGACGCCGTTCACGGTGATCAGATCCGTGATCGCCCTGCCTGCAACGGTCTCGCCGTTTTCCTTCATCTGCCTGAAGCGCGCAATGACGCGGTCGACGACATCGTATTTGACCTCGTCCGCACATTTCGGCGACATGGTGGGCGAGCCCCATGTCTTGGGAAGATCCCTGCGCAGGTCCGACATGGTCTTGCCCGGGCTCCTGTCGAGCATGTCCAGGATCGCGATCGCCGAGACCAGGCCATCGTCATAGCCGCGTCCGATCGGCGCGTTGAAGAAGTAGTGACCCGATTTCTCAAAGCCGACGATTGCGTCCAGTTCGTTGACGCGGCGCTTGATGTAGGAATGCCCCGTCTTGAAATAGTCCGTCTTTGCACCGTTCGCCTGTAAAACGGGATCGGTGTTGAACAGACCGGTCGACTTCACGTCGACGACAAACTGGCTTCCCGGATGAAGCGCGGATATGTCGCGCGCCAGCATGACACCGACCTTGTCGGCGAAAATCTCCTCACCCTCGTCGTCGACGACGCCGCAGCGGTCGCCGTCGCCGTCAAAACCGAGGCCCACGTCCGCACCGACTTCCAGCACCTTGTCCCGCAAGGCATGCAGCATCTGCATGTCTTCGGGATTGGGATTGTAGCGCGGGAAGGTGTAATCGAGCTCGGCATCAAGCGGGATCACCTCCGCACCGAGCGCTTCCAGGATTTTCGGCGCAAAGGCACCGGCGGTTCCGTTGCCGCAGGCCGCGACAACCCTGATCGGGCGCTTGAGCTTCGGACGGTCGGTCAGTTCCCTGGCATAGATGTCGGCAAATCCGTCGACAAAACGATAGCTGCCGCCGCCCTTCAGATCGAACGCGGCGTCCAGAACGATTTCCTTCAACCGTCCCATTTCCTCCGGCCCGAACGTCATCGGCCGGTCGATCCCCATCTTGACGCCGGTCCAGCCATTGTCGTTGTGCGAGGCGGTGATCATGGCGACCGCAGGCAGATCCAGTGCAAACTGGTCGAAGTAGGCCATCGGCGACAGTGCCAGCCCTATGTCATGCACATTGATGCCCGCCGCCAGCAGGCCGTTGATGACCGCCATCTTGATCGATGCGGAATAGCCGCGAAAATCGTGCCCGACGACAATATCCGGACGCACGCCCCGCTCGTGAATGAGTGTGCCGATCCCCATTCCGAGGGCCTGCATGCCCATGAGGTTGATCTCTTCCTCGAACAGCCAGCGCGCATCGTATTCGCGAAAACCCGTCGGCTTCACCATCGGAAGGCTTTCGTATTCAAGCGTGTTGGGTGTCAACTTCGGGAGCGGTTTGGGAAACATCGATCCTCACATTGCCTTCAGGAGAATGCGCAAGACTGGCGTGCGCACCGGGTCAGAATCACTGGACAAGCACGAGTGTACCACTTGAAATGTCAAACCGCTTCAACTGACCGAGCGCAGACATGCCAAGAAGCGGAACGCCCAGGCTGTCGTCCTTCAGGATAATCGCATCGACATTTCTGAAGCGGATGGCGCCAATCTTGATCTTGTCGATCACCGCACGCGCGCCGTAAACGGTTCCGTTTGCCGTGCCGATCGGATGCTTGTAATCGGATGCGGACAGGAAAATGCCGATATCGCTGGCGACCGAGGCGGGCAAGGCGGTCAGGGTCGCGCCGGTATCGACAAGCATGTCGATGCCGCGGCCGTTCAGATAGGCATCGGCGACATAATGTCCGCGGCGGTCCACGGAAATCCGGTGCCGTCTCGGGCCGGAGCGTTCTTCCCCGTCCCTGCGCGCGCGTTGCCGCTCTGCGCGATCGGTCCGATCGGAAGCCCCAAGCCGCGCTTCCACGAGGCTTGGCACGACAGGTGCCAATCCGACAAGCAGCAGCAGAATGACGAGGTATCGAAGCATGGGGCGGCCCGGATTATTCCAACGGACTTCCCGGGTACCACAGTTTCCTTAGCGGCCTGTAAAGCCAATTCAGACGATTTGATCTGCAAGACGATGAATATCCTCACGACGCGGCGCACTCGACTGGGCGCCCGTCGCCGTGCAGGCCAGCGCGCCTGCCGCCACTCCTTCCTTCAAGGCGCGTTCGAAGGGCGTTGCCGCGTCCAGTGCAGCTGCCAACGCTCCGCAAAACGCGTCGCCTGCGCCGGTCGTGTCGACGGCATCTATCGCCGGCGAACCTACCTGATACCTGTTGCCGGCGAAGCCGGCTCTCGCACCCTTCGCGCCCAGCGTGACGACGACCCGGCGGGTATCCGCAGCAAGGTGATCGATGAAGGCGGCGAGATCGCCGGTCAGGCCGGCGCGTGTGGCGATGTCCTGTGCCTCGCTCTCGTTGACAACCAGCGTCTCGACCGCATCCAGGCTTGCAAGAATGTTTTCCGGGGGCACCGGCGCCGGGTTCCAGAACACCGACGCGCCGATCTGCCTGGCGCGCTCGATGGCCCGTTGCGTCTGATCGAAAGGCACTTCGCCCTGAAGCAGCAGCATGTCCGATTTCAGGAGACAGGCCTCGAGCCAGTCGGCTTCGACGCGCGCGTTGGCGCCACTTGCGACGATGATCTGGTTCTCGCCCTTCGCATCGATCCCGATAAAGGCAAGCCCCGATGCGCCGGGCAGAATACGCACGGGTGAAAGATCCACATCCGCCTCGCGCATGTTGGTCAAGGCAAGCGGACCGAAGGCATCCTGGCCGACCGCTCCAACCATGCGAACCGACGCCCCGGCACGGCGCGCCGCGAGCGCCTGGTTCGCGCCCTTGCCCCCCGGAAAGGTCTGATGATCCGGGCCGCTCACCGTCTGTCCGGCTTTGGGCAAGTGCTGAACGGCGACGACAAGATCCAGATTGATAGACCCGAAAACCGTAATCATGGCGGATCTGCCCGGTTACTTGGTGCCGTACATCCGGTCACCTGCATCGCCCAGACCCGGAACGATGTAGCCTTTTTCGTTCAGCTTCTCGTCGATCGCCGCGGTGTAGATCGGCACATCCGGATGCATCTCATTGAATTTGGAGACGCCTTCCGGGGCCCCGAGAAGACACAGGAAGCGGATGTTGTTGGCGCCGCGCTCCTTCAGCTTCTGCACTGCGGCGATGGCCGAATTCGCTGTGGCCAGCATCGGATCGACAACAATCACCAGACGCTCGTTGAGGTCTTCCGGCGCCTTGAAGTAGTACTCGACCGGCTGCAGCGTGTCTGGATCACGATAAAGGCCGATATGCGCGACGCGCGCCGAGGGAACCAGTTCCAGCATACCTTCCAACAAGCCGTTGCCCGCGCGCAGGACAGAGGCGAAGACGAGTTTCTTGCCGGCCAGGGTCGGTGCCTGCATTTCCGCAAGCGGCGTTTCGATGGTCTGACGGACCAGCGGCAGATCGCGGGTGACTTCGTAGCACAGCAGCGTGGAGATCTCGCGCAGCAAACGCCGGAACCCCTGGGTCGATGTGCCCTTGTCGCGCATGATGGAAAGTTTGTGCTGAACCAGCGGATGGCTGATGACGTTGGCTCCGGACATAGAAGCAGACCTCTCGTAACACATTGCAGCCATTTGCAATCTCAAGCGATTGATGCCAAATGGCTTTCTGCCTTTGTTATTGCTTTGAGCAACCGCCCACGAGCGCCGATCGCGGTCCTGTCGATGATGACTTCGGCCCGCATCGGATCGCGGTTTCAACAGCTGCCCCTGTGCAGGTGTTCTTACCTTGGTAGCACGCGGAAAGAAAATACTAAAAGCAGCAAAGCGGACTCGGAGATCAGACTGTGAAAAAGCCTGAGCACTCCAGCGGCTTTGCCAGGCATCGCCACTAGCCGCCAACGCCCAGAAAACGCGTCCGCTTACCGACTGCCGGGTATACTTGCCGCGAAAGGTGCCCAGCCCGGATGGTGGGAGCCTGAATGGGCGAACGCATCGCAGGCGGTGACCCGGTTGCTTGCACGGGCGCCCTCTTTCTTTGGTTCTTCACCCTGGCCACGATCCATTCGCCCAGGCCCCAGTTGATGAGGAATGTTGCGACGATCGTGACGCAGTACTGGAGCGATATGACTTCAAAACTCCACTCGGCTGAACCGGCAAGCGCACCGGACACCAGCAAGAGGCGCGCGGTCACGACCATCGCAAGGCAGGCATAGCTGCGAATGATCCAGGCAATGTGCCGCTCCAGATCGCCGGACACTATTGCCTGCACCGCGATGAACGTCGCAAGGCACCAACCGGCGGCGCCGGCCGTATAGGCGATGCTGGTCAGCAGCATGTCGTGGTGAAGGGTCCATGCCAGCGGCACGGCCGTGGTCGACGCAATGATTGACGAGACGGCATAAGCCTTTCCAAGCAGTGCATGCCAGCGTGATTTGCGTCCACGCAATATCAGCAGGAACTGGACAGCACCGCAGACCATGGCGACGGTCCCCGCAATACCGTGCGCAAAAAAGGGCAGTTTCGGATGCGCCGCCGCCATCTTGAGGAACATGGACGTTCCGTAGATCAACGGAAAATTCTCCCGAATGTCTGCGCCCGACTGCCACGCGGCATAGAAGATCATTTTCCAGGACATGAAGGCCGCAAAAACCAGACAAAAAATCAGCGAAAGAACCGCGATGATCCGCAAGACGTTTTGCCGCCGCCCCACATTTTGCAGCGTTACCGCACAGTATTTGCCGAAGTCCTTAAGCGCTGGTCGCATGAGACTGTCCTCGTCGGTGTTCAGCGCGGCAAACTATTTGCCGTCCCCAAGGACAATCTGTGCGGTAAGGGGTCAGTTTCCCTGTGACGGAAGACACTCCACAGGTACCGAAATTGCAGCGCGGCACATTTCAGCGATGAAACACTTCTGAACAGGACAAGCCGGGGAGATGGTCTTTCAGCTTACCGGTCAAATCCGAAAGGCATGAAAATGGCTTCATGCCGTAGCGTACGCGTGCCTGACCGGGCAGAAAACCCGTTCCGAACACTCTCCTGACGGGTTCTTCAGAGTCATAAATGGGGCCGTAACCTAAGCCCCGAACGGCAGCCAGAAAACACCGCCGGGGTTGAGAAAACGCCCGAGTTTTTCCAAGTCGCCACGGGACTGTTGCAGCGCGCGTTCGCCGGCGCGGCCCGTTCCACCCTCCAGGATGCAGGTGAGTGGCAACTGGTCTTCCGGCACCTTCAGTTCCGCCCTCAGGAGATCCGCAAGCCTGTCGGTCAGGGCAGTGGTTACGCCGCGAATTTCAACCATCCGGTCGCGCACACTCTCCTCGGTCGGAGCTTCCGGTCCATCCTTGACCTTCAAAACGCCCGTGCGGACATAGAGCGCGGCATGCGTGTCGTCCGCCGGCGCGGTCAGAAGCTCAAGATCCGCAACCACCAGACCGGCCCACGCATAGGGCTCCACGAGTGAATAGACCATTTCCTGTGCCGTCATGTGGAAAGGATAAACCGTGCCATGTTCCGCTCCTTCCAGTGCCGAATGAGAAAAGCTGTCGCCGAGCGAGATGTCACCGCTTTCCGCTCCGCCCGGCCAGACCGGTGCCAGTGCTTCAAGTAACCTGTCCAGGAGTGTCCGTGCACTGACGGCACCCTCGGCTTCCCGCGCGGCCTGAACCATGAGCAGACCCGGGCGCGTGAAATAGCCTTCCGAAAACAGATCGGACCGCAACGCCAATGCCTCTCCGAGGCGCTTGAGATGCTTTTGCATGGCCTCGAGCAGATCCGTGTCGTCCTGCAGGTCCCATTGCAGACCCGATGCCAGCTCGTCTTTTTCCAGGCGGATGAGTGTTTCCGCATCGACGCGGTAAGGGTCCGTCATCTCGCTGGAAAACGAACCGGCGGCGAACATGTGAAAGGCTGCGAGCGCCGATGCATGTTTGCCGCAGACGCGGGTTGCCGTCATGGGGTCTTCGAACGACCAACCGGGCGGGTGCATGGTTTTCATGTAGGCGGCCAGGATCGCCAGGTCGGCGGCAGCCGTCAGCATGTGCTCCGCTCCCTCAAACGCACGCGCGCCCGCAAGGGCCGCCCAACGGTCGATGCCGCCGATTTCAAAGTCCCGCCAGACACCGTAGGGCGGGATATGGAAATCGGGATAGGTTTCCCGGGTGGTTTCGAGCAGCATCAAGAGGGCATCGCCAAGCCGCGTCAGGTCCACCTGAACGTGCTTGAGCTTGC
>JBCDEN010000462.1:0-4089 GCA_039179715.1 Pseudomonadota bacterium | reverse complement strand
TGCCGTTTGCGGCCCCGTTGCGCCGCGCGGACGCGGCTCGTTCCAAAAAGTTGAAAAAAGCAACGGATTTCCGCGCCGTCCGCTCGCATTTTTCTGGTCGAAAGCAAATTGCAATGGTAAACGGGCGGCCATGACGACTAAGACGCTTTCCAATATCCGAAATTTCTCCATCGTAGCCCACATTGATCACGGCAAATCGACCCTCGCCGACCGCCTGATCCAGATGACGGGAACGATGACCGATCGCGAAATGACCGATCAGGTTCTCGATTCCATGGATATCGAGCGCGAGCGCGGCATCACGATCAAGGCACAGACCGTCCGGCTTATCTACAACGCCAAGGACGGCCAGCAATATACCTTGAACCTGATCGACACACCGGGCCACGTGGACTTCGCCTACGAGGTCTCACGTTCGCTCGCCGCCTGCGAAGGCTCGCTGCTTGTCGTCGACGCCTCCCAGGGCGTGGAGGCGCAGACGCTCGCCAATGTTTACCAGGCGATCGACAACGACCACGAGATCGTCACGGTTCTGAACAAGATCGACCTGCCCGCCGCCGAACCGGACCGGATCAAGGAGCAGATCGAGGATGTCATCGGCATCGATGCATCGGACGCGTGCATGATTTCCGCCAAAACCGGTCTCGGCGTCGAGGATGTGCTGGAAGCTATCGTGCAGAAACTGCCGGCACCCGAAGGTGATCCGGATGACACGCTGAAGGCGATGCTGGTCGACAGCTGGTACGACACCTATCTCGGCGTGATGGTTCTGGTGCGTGTCATCAACGGCACGCTCAAGAAGGGCCAGAAGATCAAGATGATGGGCACCGGCGCGTCCTACGACGTCGACCGGGTCGGGGTTATGACCCCGAAATTCATCCAGGTGGACGAGCTGCGGTCGGGCGAAATCGGCGTGATCACCGGTTCGATCAAGGAAGTGGCCGACACACGGGTCGGCGACACCATCACGCTGGACAAGAAGCCCTGCACAGAGCCGCTGCCGGGCTTCAAACCTGCTCAGCCGGTTGTCTTCTGCGGCCTTTTCCCGGTCGATGCGAACGACTTTGAAGACCTGCGCGCTGCGATGGGCAAGCTGCGCCTCAACGATGCGAGCTTCTCGTTCGAGATGGAAACGTCGGCGGCGCTCGGCTTTGGCTTCCGCTGCGGCTTCCTCGGCCTTCTCCACCTTGAAATCATCCAGGAGCGCCTGTCGCGCGAATTCAATCTGGACCTGATCGCGACAGCACCGTCCGTCGTTTACCAGATGACGCTGACCGACGGGTCGGAGATCGATCTGCACAATCCGGCCGATATGCCGGACGTCGTCAAGATTTCGGAAATCCGCGAACCGTGGATCCGGGCAACCATCATGACGCCGGACGACTATCTGGGCGCGATCCTGAAACTGTGCCAGGAGCGGCGCGGCATCCAGGTGGATCTGTCCTATGTCGGCTCCCGCGCCATGGTCTCCTACGACCTGCCGCTCAACGAAGTCGTCTTCGATTTTTATGACCGGCTGAAATCGGTGTCCAAGGGCTATGCCTCGTTCGACTACCAGATTTCCGACTACCGGGCGGGCGATCTCGTCAAGATGTCGATCCTGGTCAACGAAGAACCCGTCGATGCACTCTCCGTGCTGGTGCACCGCAGCCAGGCGGAACGGCGCGGCCGGGCCATGTGCGAGAAGCTGAAGGACCTGATCCCGCGGCACATGTTCAAGATCCCGATCCAGGCCGCCCTTGGCGGACGCGTCATCGCCCGCGAGACGATTGCCGCGCTGCGCAAGGACGTGACCGCGAAATGCTATGGCGGCGACGCCACCCGAAAGCGCAAGCTTCTGGAAAAGCAGAAAGCGGGCAAGAAGAAGATGCGCCAGTTCGGCAAGGTCGAAATCCCCCAGGAAGCCTTCATCCAGGCCCTCAAGATGGACGAATGAGACGTGGCACATGTGCTGGACGCCGTTCAGCCATGCATGCGCAAGTTTTCCATGCCTCATCATTGCCAGACTCGATCTGGCAATCCATGCCGTAACGCCTGCGAACACCAGATCCGTGCGGGTTGGAACCGGTACGGCATGGATGCCATGGTCAAGCCCACTGGCGTCCGGTCTATCCCAAACCGGGTCTTGCGAGACCATTTCCAATCAAGAGACTTGTCATCCCTGCTGAAGCGCGGCGGAAGGCAGGGATGACAAGTCTGTATTTCCGGGCTCATCAATTGGGACCCACTTCACCATAAACCGGACAGCAAGGGGGCAGGCCACAGCATGACTGACCTCGGCTATGATTCTCAGCCCAAAACTAAACCGTCACCTCGTCCGCGCCTTTCGGTCGGCCGATGGAGGCCTGGAGTTCTTCCGGCAGCCAGGCCTCGAACGCGCTTTTGGCTTTTGCGCGCGGCGCGGTCCTGCCGCTGATCAGCCAGTACCCGAGCCCGGTTGCCGGGCGCTGCGGGAACGGAGCGACGACTTGTCCGGATTTTACCGCGTAGACGGCAAGCGTTTCCCAGGCGAGGAAAACGCCCTGACCGGCGATGGCGGCATCAAGGCACAGCGAGCCGTCCGAAAATGTGGGACCGTCCTGCAGGATGCTTTCCTCAAGATTGAAGAGGTCGAGCCATGTTTTCCAGCTGAACATCTGGCCCGGATCGCGGATTACCGGCAGCTTGCCGATATCCGCCGGTTCCCGGATTTCCCGCGCCAGGGCCGGGCTGCACACCGGAAAAACCCGCTGGTTGAGAAGTTTCTCCGCATTGAGTCCGGGATAGGGCCCGTGCCCGACGCGGATGCAAAGATCGACGTCGCTGGTGTCCGGATCAATGAGGTCGACCGTTGCCTCCACCCGCACGCGAATGCCGGGATGCGCCTTGTTGAAACTTTTCAGGTGCCAGACCAGCCATTTGCCCGCAAAGACAGGCGCGACCGAGATGGTCAAGGCATCTTCCCGGCCCCGTTCCGTTGTCGCGATCGCCGTGGCGAGCGATGTCATGCCGGTCGTCAGATGCGGCTGCATTACCAGCATATGCGCCGTCGGCAGCAGCAGCCGGTTGCGGCGCTCGAACAGTTGAACGCCCAGTTGGGCTTCGGATTTCTGCACCTGCTGGCTGACCGCGCCAACGGTAACGCCAAGCTCTTCCGCGGCGCGCTTGATCGACCCAAGGCGCGCCACGGCTTCGACGGCCCGCAATCCGGACAAATGGATTCGGTTGAGGTTTTTCATTTTAGAAATTCTAAATCGAAATTCAGAAGAAGTCGATTTTTTTCAGATTTAAATAGGTATAGATATCCAGCATAGCTAAATTCAGAAAAGGAATTTGGCCATGACCAGAAAAACAATAAAAAGGAGACTGAAACTCATGATGAAACTATTTATGCGCCGCCAGACGAAAGCGACACCGCCATCGTGGTACGATCGGACCGATCCCCTGTCCCATCCGGCAATTCAACGCATGAGCCCGCGGGAACTCGCGGACCTGCCACTCAACAGGCGCTGATCCCAGACCGGCTGAAACGCCGGTCCCATGACCAGCCTGACATGTCCGGACAGCCGGACGGTCACACAGAACCCCAACAGAAAACGGCGTCAGGACCCTGTCCGGCGCCGTTTCTGTTTTTGCGGCGGACGATTCGGGCTTGACCTGGAGTCGCTCCAGACGGGTAAGGTCGCCTCAACTCAATGAGGCTCTCCATGCGGATTTCAGAAGCATCGACCAGGTCAGGGCTGAGCGCCGATACGATCAGGTACTATGAAAGGTCCGGTCTTATTCCCGCCATCAGGCGCGGGCCGGATGGATTGCGGCGGTTTTCACCGGAAAACATCGACTGGCTCATCCTGCTGTACTGGCTGCGCAAGACCGGCATGCCGATGAAGGAGATGCGGCGGTTCGCAGCGCTGTACCGCGAGGGTACGGCAAGCATTCCCGAGCGCAAGGAGGTGCTGCTAAATCACGAGGAGCGCCTTCGCCGGCGCCGCGCCGATCTGGACCGCTGCGCGGAAGTCCTTGCCCACAAGATCGCGACCTACAGGAAAATCGAAGGAGAACCGTCATGAAGATCATAATTGTCGGGGCATCGGGCGACGTCGGCAGGGC
>JBCDEN010000458.1:0-4106 GCA_039179715.1 Pseudomonadota bacterium | reverse complement strand
GCAAATGGCCAAAACGGCCAAATCCGAAGGACGGCGAAATGGCTGTACCTCGCAGCGTCACCGCGTTTGACCGGGCAAAAAGCCCGCACTGCACACGCTTCCTCTCGAGATTTTGCCATTTCTGCCGCCAAATCGGCTTCATTTATGGGTCCGTACCCTAGGGCAAAAAGTGTCTTGTGTCACCGATTCCGGATTGCGTCTCGACGCTCTCTGTCCTGTTGCGGGCTCAGGCCGTGTGTCGCCCGATAGCGTTTTGAAAAATGTGACCCGCTCGGGAAACCGCAGGCAATACCGACATCGATAATGCGCATCGACGTGCGGCGCACCATCTGACGCGCGATGTCGAGACGGATCTTGCTGTAGTAGTCGAGCGGAGCGGAGTTCAGGTATTTGTGGAAATCGCGCTGCAACTGGCGGGGACTGACACCAAGCCGGCTTGCTATTTCCTGCAGCGACAGGGGATTGCTCACGCGTTCGGTCATCAGCTCAATGCAAGCGCGCAATTTTTTCGGCACCACCTCAAGATCCGCGCGCAAGAGCGTGTGCTGCCTTTCCTCACCTGAGCGCCGGTCGTGATGCAGCGCTATTTCCGCAACATCGCGTGCCACTGCACTACCATGAACCTCTGCAATAAATCCGACCATGAGATCAATTGCCGCCGTGCCGCCGGCACAGGTCAGTATGCGACCATCCGCCTGGATCAGGGAATCGACGAGCTCTGTTCCGGGAAACCGCTCCTTGAAGAGATCGGCGTATTCCCAGTGAATTGTGCAGGCCCGGTCTTCAAGCAAACCAAGATCCGCCAGCACGTAGGCGCCAGTGCAGATGCCGGCGACACGGTCGCCTTTGTGCGCCAGTCGCTGAATTTTTGCCTTTTGCCCGGACGTTAGCTCAAGGCGTTCCACATCGTCGCTGCTGCAGACTGCAACGAGATCAACCCGAGGCATATCCTCAAGCGAACAATCTGCTCGTACCAAGCTGCCATTGCTTGCAATCGCGTCGAGCCCGTCAAGCGTGCAACACCGGTAGGTAAACGATTTTCGCTTGAGCACCTTGTTGGCAATTCGCAGCGGCTCGATAGCGGAAGCGAAGGACAAAAGGGAAAAGTTTTTCAAAAGCAGGAAACAGACGTCTGTCGTCTCGGTTTCAGCACATGTTCGGCCGCCATCGGTTCGACGTTTCGCGGAACCGGTCTCAGGCGACTGATCTTGAGAAATCGTGCCTCGCTGCCTTTTTGTCGTCACCGGAAGCCTTTCCTCCTTCACCTTTCAAGAAGGCGAGGGCAGAGTTTGCCCGTTTCGCACAGACTGGCTCATTCGGGAAGGCAAGTCGAGATGAAGGACCGTCTTTTGAAGGTCAGGTAATCTCGATATCGAGACCGAGATCGAGAACCGGAGCCGAGTGCGTGATCCATCCGGACGAAATCAGATCGACGCCGGATTCGGCGACCGCTTTGACCGTATCGAGCTCGATGCCTCCCGACGCCTCCAGAAGCGCCCGCCCGTCCGTGAGACCCACTGCCTTACGCAGGGTGTCGGGGCTCATGTTGTCGAGCATGACAACATCCGGGCCAGCATCGAGTGCCTCCTTGAGCTGATCCAGCGTGTCGACTTCCACTTCGATCTTGACCAGATGTCCGGCGAAGGCCTTTGCCGCCCTAATGGCCCTGGTAACGCCACCGGCGACCGCGATATGATTGTCCTTGATCAGGATGGCGTCGTCGAGCCCGAACCTGTGGTTCGCCCCGCCGCCGCATTTGACGGCGTATTTTTCAAACGCGCGCAGGCCCGGTGTCGTCTTGCGGGTGCAGACAATCTCCGCTTTCGTATGGGCAATCTGCGCGGCGAAAAGGGAGGTCGACGTGGCAATTCCCGAAAGGTGTCCGAGGAAGTTGAGCGCAACGCGCTCCGCGCTCAAGAGCGCGCGCGCCGGGCCTTCGATGCGTGCAACGGTATCTAAAGGTGCAAGCATGTCCCCGTCCCTTTTCAACACCTCAAAGGACAGCGACGCGTCAGTCTGGCGAAAAGCACTTTCCGCAAGTGCAAGCCCGGCGAGCGCGCCGGTTTTCCGCGAGACAATCTGTGCGACGGCGCGCACGCCGCCCGGCAGAGTTGCCTGGCTCGTGATGTCGCCTGCCCGTCCCCAGTCTTCCAGCAGGGCGGCTTTCACGGCGTCATCGATCATCAACCGGGGCAGTTCGGGCAGCTGATTTGCGGTCATGAAGGTGCGCTCTCTCACGCTGTTTCCAACGCTTCGGCGGCGATCGCGTCGACGTCTTTCAATGTGGTGTAGGACCTTTTGGTCATGGCCGGGTCGGCCTCGGGAAAATCGTTGCGGAAATGGCCTCCCCGGCTCTCCTGCCGCTTCAGGGCGGATGCGGCTATGATCTTGCCGGTAATCATCATGTTCATGATCGACTGGCGCACACAGATGCTTTCAACAGCAGCAATGTCGGCCAGAGCCGACTTCAGTCCGGCGGCATCACGCAGAACGCCGACATTTTTGGACAGGGTATCGCGCAGCGTGCTGATTGCCTCGCGTTCCTCGACGTTGCGCTGGCTCGGCAAACCCGGGGCATCGTCCATCGTGTTCCAGAAGGCGCTGCGCGGGGTCGGCATGAGACCCTGGATGTCCTCGGCAATGCGTGCGGCGAACACCACCGCCTCCAGCAACGAATTGGAGGCGAGTCTGTTGGCGCCATGCGCACCGGTCGATGCCACTTCTCCGGCCGCCCAAAGACCGTCGAGGGAGGTCCGTCCGTTCGCATCGGTCAGAACACCGCCCATGTGGTAATGCTCGGCAGGTGCGACCGGAACCAGGTCTTTCACAGGATCGATGCCTGCCTCCATCGCCGCCCTGTAGACGGTTGGAAACTCCTGCTTGAACCTGGATCCGATCGTTTCACGGCAATCGAGAAACGCCCCGCGCCCTGCCTGGATCTCCCGGTAGATCGCCCGCGCAACGATGTCGCGCGGCGCCAGTTCCAGATCGTTATGAACACCTTCCATGAAGCGTTCGCCGGCCGCGTTGACGAGGAGCGCCCCCTCGCCGCGAAGCGCTTCTGTCGCCAGAGGCGTCGGGTCCTTGCCGACATCAAGCGCGGTCGGGTGAAACTGAACGAATTCGGCATCCGCAATCACGGCGCCCGCCCGGGCGGCCATCGCCAGCCCATGACCGTTGGCTTCGGGCGGATTGGTGGTCAGGCCATAAAGATGCCCCACGCCGCCGGACGCCAGAACCACAGCCTTCGCGGGAAAGGCAAGGCGCGTGATACCGCCGCGTATGCGAACAAGAACGCCGGTCACATAACGCCCTTCTCCGAGCAAACTCTCGCCGAGATAGCCTTCGAGGACGCGGATGGACGGCGTTTTTCGGACTTCCGATATCAGGGCGTCCATGATGGCCCGGCCCGCCATGTCGCCGCGGACGCGCACAACACGGCTTTCGGAGTGCGCGGCTTCCCGCGACAGCCGCAGACGACCTTCAAGATCCTGATCGAACGGCACGCCATAGGACAAGAGGTCGTGGACCCTTTGCGTGCCTTCGCGGGTCATCTGGTCGACAATCTTGGGCTCGCAGATGCCACACCCGGCCGCCAGCGTGTCGTCCCGGTGCCGCTCTACCGAGTCCTGTTCCGAAATGGCCGCAGCAATCCCGCCCTGGGCCCATGCGGACGACGCGCCCTCGCCTATCGGCGCATTGGTGATGACCGTGACGGGTCTCGGGCTGAGCTTGAGCGCACAGAACAGGCCCGCAAGCCCGCCTCCAAGAATGACGACGTCGTCCACATCCTCGCCGATATAGGCAGGTGCGAAATCCTCAACGGACACGGCCATTGGTTTCTTCCCGGAACAGATGGGGCAATGCCCCAGAGGGATTTCGGGTCGCAAAACATGCTGCGGCCCGAAAAAAGTGCTTTGCGCGGTTTAGACCAAAGCCGGTCAAATTTTCAAGTTGATCATCCGCTCGACGGCCGTGCGCGCGCGCTCTGCAACAGCCGGATCCACGATGACCTCTTCCTTCATGTCGACAAGGCTATCGAGGATCTTGCCGAGCGTGCGCGCACGGCCGTTGAACGTATGATCAACTTGAAAATCTGAGCGGGT
>JBCDEN010000760.1:0-2208 GCA_039179715.1 Pseudomonadota bacterium | reverse complement strand
TTCCGCGTCGGGCAGATGTCCGTCCGGATCGCCGTTGCCCGACAATATGCGATGAAGAGCGCCGGCATCCCTGTCTGCCGTTTCGACTTGCACCAGGTCGCCCAGATGACCTTCAAGGAGATCAAGCGGCCAGCCGAAAAGCGTTTCCGCAGGCGGGGAAGCAAACAGCATCGATCCGTCGAGCGAGACCACGAGGACGGCGTCGCTGCCAAGTTTCAGGATTTCGCCAAAATCTATGCTGTGTGCGTGCTGCCGGTCTTGCCCGGAAGAATTCTTGTTTTTTTGGTCCAACGCCATAACTGCCTCGCTCAGCTGCCGGTCGACAATCAGCCGCCCTTGGCCTTGCTCCTTCAAAAAGGGAACGTCATTTGGGATTTGAAATCAAGTGGCAACGATGACGACGGTCCTTTGGAGCAAGGCGCTGGCCAGCCGTTCGACGCCGGTGGCCGCGGGAATGCAACTCTGGATACAGTCTTGTTTGATGCCTGACGTCGATGAAACCGCTGTCCGCTCCCGGATATCGGCGAAAGTCACAACCAAACGCATGTCAAACCCTGCTCAAGCGGCCAAAGCATAGAAAAATTCAATGAGAAATGCTTGAAGACACGCACTCATGAACCTAAGACATGTCATAAGTCTTCCGGCCCGCTATTATTTAGCGTCTGGGTGTTGATTCGAACCGGTCAACACAGGCCGTTTTATTAAAAGTGTGACGAAAGATCGGTATGACGCCAGCAGTGATCGACGACACGACCTTGTACGCCGTACTCGCCCCATTTGCTGCAGCGGTTGTCGCCCCGTTCCTGACACGTTGGCTCAAGCACAATGCCGCCTGGCCGCTGGCGCTCGTTCCGGCTCTCATTTTCCTTCACTTCGTCGGGTTCATCGGTCCGGTTTCCCAAGGGGAGACATTTGTTGCCGCGAAGGCCTGGGCGCCGAGCTACGGTGTCAATTTCTCGGTCTATGTCGATGGCCTGTCGACGCTGTTCGGTCTGCTGATCTCAGGGATCGGTACCTTCATCATTCTCTATGCCGGCGGCTATCTCAAGGGACACCCGCAGCAGGGCAGGTTCTTTTCGTTCCTGTTTCTGTTCATGGGGGCAATGCTCGGGCTGGTTCTCGGCAACAACCTGATTTCGCTGTTTATTTTCTGGGAACTCACGTCGATCACGTCCTTCCTTCTGATCGGGTTCGACCATCTCAGGGCGGCGTCCAGACGTGCGGCGATCCAGGCACTTGTCGTCACAGGGGGCGGCGGTCTGGCGCTGCTGGCAGGCTTCATTCTGATCATTTCGGCAACCGGCGAAATCGAGATGTCGACGCTGCTTGCCTCCCCCGATATTATCAAGGATTCCGGCCTTTACCTGCCCATTTTCCTGCTGGTGCTGGGCGGCGCATTCACGAAGTCCGCGCAATTCCCTTTCCATTTCTGGCTGCCGAACGCGATGGAAGCGCCGACACCGGTTTCCGCCTATCTCCACTCGGCGACAATGGTGAAAGCGGGTGTCTATCTGCTGATGCGCGTGCATCCGCTCCTCGGCGACACGGTGCTCTGGACGACGGTGCTGCCCCTGTTCGGCGGCGTCACGCTGCTCGTCGGGACCATCCTTGCCGTACGCCAGACGGACCTGAAGCTGATGCTGGCCTATACCACGGTGGCCTCGCTCGGGCTCCTGGTGATGCTGACGGGGACGAGTTATGAAAAAGCCCTGGAAGGTGCGGTTCTTTATCTGCTAGCGCATTCGCTCTTCAAGGGCGCGTTGTTCATGGTGGCCGGGACCATCGACCATGAGGCGGGCACCCGCGACGTGACTAGGCTTGGTGGTTTGCGGACCTTGATGCCGATCACCTTCGCCGCGGCGTGTCTCGCTTCGCTCTCCATGGCCGGTTTGCCCCCTTTCATCGGCTTCATTGCCAAGGAAATACTCTACTACGGAACCTCCGATATCTCGGCGCTCGGTCAACTTGGCATCATTGTCACGATCGTCGCCGTTGTCGGCAATGCGCTGATGCTTGTCATCGCTGCCGCGGTTGCGATCAAACCGTTCCTCGGGGCGCAGGTGGAGACACCGAAACACGCACATGAGGGGCCGGTCCTGCTTATCGCCGGTCCGGTCGTGCTCTCGGCCACCGGCGTTGTCCTCGCACTCTTTGCGCACACGACCGGTGTGTGGTTCATCGGCCCGACCTTGTCGTCGCTCTTGGGCG
>JBCDEN010000133.1:0-7998 GCA_039179715.1 Pseudomonadota bacterium | reverse complement strand
GAAGACAGAATGCGCAGGGAAATCGCCGCTCCGTCGGCAGAAGCGTCCGGATCTTGTGTTTCCTCGGGAGGGGAAGAACTCATGCGTCAAAAGCATCCAAAATTGGGGCCACCACCAAAATGTAGCGCTATCGTTTTGCATCGCAAGAGGGATCAGGCCGCCGCTGTCGGTGAAACAGGATTCCGGTTCCGCAAGCCGTCGTTTACGAGGAGTGCGGCTCCGCATCCGGATCGAAGCCTTCGAAAACGATCTGGTCGGCATACCGGGCCGCGCGCAGGCGTTGTTCGCGGGTGCGCACCGTCCAGCTCATCAGCGGCAACTTGAAAACGGACCGCAGCAGGCTCGGTCCGGCCTTCGGCAGATCGTTGATGCCGTAGGAGATGAAGTTCGGGCGCGTGCGCGGTGCGTGCAGGAGATGCCGCAGGATGAAACGATCCGTTCTGGAGTATCTCGCGTAGTCCGGGCCCGGTTCGGCCCCATTCGCCACAATGCCGCGCAGAACTTCCGGATTCTGGCTCCGCGCGATCGACACCATGTCGGGATCGAAGGACTTCACGCACGCCGGCCCGCGATAGCCCGCAATCTGATCGGTCACGCTGCGCACGAAGTCTGCTTGTGCGTCGCGCCGCATCAGTGACTTGATCTCGATGACAAGCGGGACCTTCCCGTCAACAAGATCGAACAGATCCTGCAACAGCCACAGCTTATCCGTACCGGTACGCATGTGGATCCCGAGAAGGTCTTTGGAAGTAAGATCTATGACTTTTCCCGTACCTTCCGCCAGCCGGTCCAGCGTGTAGTCGTGAAACACCAGCGCCTCGCCGTCAGCGGTTTCCTGAAGGTCGACTTCGATCGCGAGATTGTGCGCGACAGCGCGGCTGATCGCGCTCGGCGTGTTCTCGATGATGCCGTTGTCGGCATCGTGAAAACCACGATGGGCGATCGGCCGGGCAAAGATGGCCTGAAGATCTGTGGACATGAAGGAAAGGATCCGGAACGATTGGCGGCGGCTCTCCCGCCAATTCTGGGGTCAGTCTTTGATTTCGAAGATGGCTTCGATCTCGACAGCCGCGCCGAAGGGCAGCGACGCGGCGCTGACTGCGGAGCGGGCATGCCGACCCGCATCGCCCATGGCGTCGACCAGAAAATCGGATGCGCCGTTGATGACCTGTGGCTGATCGGTGAACTCTGCCGTCGAATTGACGAAGCCGACGATCTTCACCAGCCGCACGACCTTGTCGAGGTCGCCGGTGGCGGCCTTTGCCTGGGCGAGCAGGTTGATCGCACAGGCTTTTGCGGCCGCTTTGCCGTCGTCAACGGAAACACCGCCGCCGAGCTTGCCCGTGAACGCGATCTTGCCCGTGTCTATGGGCAACTGACCGGAGATGAAGAGCTGGGTGCCGGTCCTGACAAAGGGGACGTAGTTGGCTGCGGGCGCTGCGGAATCCGGCAAGGTAACTCCAAGTTCCGACAAACGGTTTTCGATCGCGCTCATGACATGGCTCCAGCTGGCATCAATTTTCCGGTGTCTTGGCGCAATTTCCCGGGTGTGACAAGGCCAAACTGCGTGCATGCAAAAATAAGTGGGAGCAGCGTGGACCGATGCGCTTGGCCGGGTCGCTCAATCGCCCGAATTATGAAATAAGTCACGCTGTGTGGATTATCAGAGCACGGTCGCACATTCGCTATGGCACACGTCGGGGATAATCGCATAATACCGGAAATGTTCCGGCGGCTTTTAAGCCGGAACGGCAAAGAGGAATTTGTGATGCAGCGCGTTCTCATGTCGGGATCATTGGCCGGCGCTTTTCTTGCCGCGGCGGCACTAGCCGGCGTGTTTTCGTGGGAAGCAAGCGGTGCAACGGCCGGCGGCAAGGGCGGGTACAAGCTTGTGCCGCACCGTGCGGTCTACGATATGAAGCTTGGCGACAAGGAAGACAATTCCGGCATTGCCGGGCTGGCCGGCCGGATGGTCTATGAGTTCTCCGGCAACGCCTGCGATGGATACAGCGTCAACTTTCGCTTCGTGACCCGGTTTCAGAACACCGACGGCGGTTCTCAGGTGACGGATCTGCAGACGACATCCTTCGAGGAACCCGAGGCCGAGAGTTACCAGTTCCTTTCCAAGACTTTCGTCGACCAGCAGCTTGTTGAGGAATCGCGCGGAACCGCGAAAGCCGATGCCAAGGGCAAGACGGTCGAGCTTAAGGAACCTTCGGAAAAGTCTTTGCAGATCAGTCCGGAAGTGATGTTTCCAACCGAACACCTGTTGAAGATAATGGAGTCGGCCGAGAGCGGGGTGTCGTTCATCGCGGCCGATATCTACGACGGTGCCGAAACCGGGGAGAAGGTCTATTCCACGACCACCGTCATCGGCGCAAAGGCGCCCAGCAAGGCCGAGGCCGGGACGGAAAACCCGGATGCGTCGCTGGCGGGCCTCAACTACTGGCCGGTCACCGTTGCCTATTTCGATCCGACAGATGAAGACGCGACAGGGGAATTGACGCCCGTCTACCAGCTCTCCTTCTGGCTCTATCAGAACGGTGTCAGCGGCCACCTGACACTCGATTACGGTGACTTCACCATCAAGGGCAAGATGGCGGCGCTGGAGCTTTACGACGAGAGCGATTGCAATCGCTGAATAAGCCTATTCCTTCCGGGATTTCTCCGCGGACCTGGCGGCCAGGGTCAAGCCGAGTTCGACGGCCGAGTTTCCGAACTTGTCACGCAGCTTGTCCACCGCCAGTTCGGCATTTTTTCGCCGTTCGGCCGCTTGATCGAGCAGGTCTTCCGGGTCAGCGCGCGCAGAGGACTCAAGATCGCTGACACCAATCCCGATCAGCCGGAACCGCCTGCCGTCCGCTTCGTTCTCCAGGAGGGCGTCACCGGCGGCATAGATCTTGTCGGCCAGCTGGGTGGGATCTCCGAAATGGCGCGCACGTGTGATCGTCTTGAAGTCTGCTGTCTTCAGCTTGAGCGTGATACCGCGTCCGGCCAGATCCGACTTCTTCAGCCGTGCCGACACTTTTTCAGAGAGGTTGCGCAAGATCGGTCGAAGGGTTTCAAGGTTCGATATATCGGTGCGGAATGTGGTTTCCGAGGACACGCTCTTGGCACCGCGTTGCGGCTTGACCGACCGGTCGTCCGCGCCGTGGGAGAGCGTCGCCAGTCTGAGGCCGATGCTGCCATATCGGCGCGCCAGGTCGGCCGCCTCCATGGTCTGCAATTGACCGATCGTCCGGATACCGTCTTTTTCCAGCTTCTTTTGGAAGACCTTGCCGACACCCCAGATGCGGCCGACGGGCATCGCCGCCAGGACTGTCTTGGCCTCGGCGGCACCTATGACCGAGAAGCCGCGCGGCTTTTCCAGGTCTGAGGCGAGTTTCGCCAGAAATTTGTTTGGCGCGAGACCGACCGACGCTGAAATCCCCATGTCCGCTTCAATGCCCCGAATGAACTTTGCGAGCGTTTCTGCGGGCGTCGCCTGATGCAGCCGTTCGGTCCCCGTCAGGTCCAGGAATGCCTCGTCGATCGAGAGCGGCTCGACGAGCGGGGTGAGGGCGCGCATGCGTTCCCGGATGTCTTTTCCGGCCTTTGAATACTTTTCCATGTTCGGCCGGATGACCACGGCGTCCGGACAGGCCTCAAGTGCCTTGAACATGGGCATCGCCGACCGGACTCCGTAGATGCGGGCGATATAGCAGCAGGTCGAAACGACACCCCGCTGCCCGCCGCCAACGATCACGGGTACGTCCTGAAGCGCGGGATTGTCGCGTTTTTCGATGGATGCATAAAACGCATCGCAATCGATATGCGCGATCGAGAGCCGGTCCAGTTCCGGATGCGATACCAGCCGGGGGCTGCCGCAGGAAGGGCAACGCGATGCGGTCGCCTGGGATCTGTGGCCACAGTCCCGGCAAAGGGCTTTGTCGATATGCATTGATTCAGACACGGAAAGACGCCGCTGTTCGGAAAGGAAACTCGCCCCGGATTTCTCCTGCCGTCAGAGAATAGACCGAATGAAGGCAGCCGTCTCCTGCCAGTCTCCGGTAAGCAGGTCAATGTGACCGTCTGGCTCGGCCGATTTGAGGAAACGCCGGTCTGCGATGAACTGGATCTGGATCGACGACGGCAGCGATGCCTGAACCGAAGAATGATTTGTCGGGCTGTCGTCAATGAAGACGACCGGGCCCGAACGGTTTGCCGCAAGCGCGGCGACTGCGCCCCCCTTCGGACCGGAATTGGTCACAACGGGGAAGGGGACCCCCATGCTTGCCAGGAGCTTTTCGCGCGCTGGCTTGTTGTGGCTGCCGGGAAGGTTCGTCAGCAAAACGATGTCCCAGTGCTCTGCAAGTGTTGCCAGCGCCTGATCCGCGCCGTCGACGAGATCCTGCGCATGGCTGATCTCGTCGAAAAACACCAGAAGATGGCTTCTGACCTCGTCTGCAGACAGCACGCCCCTGTCTGCCGCGCGTGCGATGTTGCCGGTCAGCCGGTATTCGTGATTGAGGAACATCAGATCGCGTTGATGCAAATAATCCTCAAGATGCCGGATCAGATGCAGGATGACTTCATCGACATCGCAGATGATCAGCTTGTTGTCAGAAAACTGCAGAGCCCTGATCTGATCCATGACCTCTGGCAAGACGGGAGTTGGCTCAGGCATCTTCGCCATCTCCTCCGGCAAGGGCGTAGCGTGCCGCCGCCATCATGGTCGGCCGGACACCCGCATTCTCACAGAATGCCAGCAGGAGCGGCTCGTCCATCATGTAGAATTCCAATACGCCAGCCAGAAACCCCGGTTCGCCGGCAGCTTCTCGAATCATCTCCGGTCCGATTCCGGAAAACGCAAGAAATCGGCCGATCTGTTCCGGGTCGCGACTCAGCTGAAGCAGAGCTTCCGTCGCAATTCCTTGAGCTTCTTCAACGGACAATGACTTGCCCTGTGTATTTTTCATTGTGTTTTTTTGCCTTTCTGAAACGATTCCGGGTTACAACAAATCTAATGCGGACGGAGGCACGGTGCTACCGCCGACAGGAAATGGGTCGAGAGATGGGACCGGCCGTGCGCCGGGAGAAGGGCCGAACTGAATGGCAAAAACCGTATTGATCGTGGAAGACAACGAGCTGAACATGAAGCTGTTTCATGATCTGCTGGAAGCGCACGGCTACAATACGCTTCAGACCCGGACCGGAATTGAAGCGCTGCAGCTTGCCCGCGATCATCATCCCGACCTGATCCTGATGGACATTCAATTGCCTGAAGTGTCCGGCCTGGAAGTCACCAAGTGGATCAAGGAAGACGACACGATTTCCTCCATTCCGGTCATCGCAGTGACAGCGTTTGCCATGAAGGGTGACGAAGAACGTATCCGTCAGGGCGGATGCGAGGCCTATATCTCGAAACCGATCTCCGTGGCCAAGTTCCTCGAGACTGTCCGCGCCTATCTGGGCGAAGACTGACCGCTTTCGCGCCAAAAGGTTCCGGCAAAGAAACCGTCGGCACGTCGCGAAAAAGGTACACCGTTCTCACAAGTGTTCGTGAAGGCCGTCTTTTGAATCAGTTATCCGCTTTCACGTTAAGGTTACGAATTTACTAAAAAGACATTGTTTCTGTGCATATTTCGTGGAATTTATTGCATTCGGGTTTTTATGGAGTAGTGTGTCGGCAGGTCGTGGTGATCCTCGACCGTGCGTTTGGCGCAAGACCTTGGTCGATAAAAGCGTTAGGCAAAAGTTTCCCCTCGGAGTGCTCAGGTCCGCCGCATCTCCTGGGTCCGTGGGGCAGGTCGGCTGGGAACCGGCCGAAGAGTGGCCTCCTCGAATGCCGTGTTCCCGCCGACCACTAATCTCCCAATCCGACTGCTCAACCCGTGCCTGAAGCTTAGCCGGCGTTGACGCACGATGTTTTCCAAGAACGCTTTTTCAACAAAAAACCCGCCTGTGCGGCGGGTCATTGTTCATCCGGCCGAGAACCGGACTTACTTGATCTTGGCTTCCTTGAACTCGACGTGCTTCTTGGCAACCGGGTCATACTTTTTCTTGACCATTTTCTCGGTCATCGTGCGCGAGTTCTTCTTCGTGACATAGAAGAAGCCGGTGTCCGCCGTGGAGACAAGCTTGATCTTGATTGTTGTAGCCTTGGCCATGGCCTTGGATCCTGTTCTTGTGTGTCGGGCATAGGGTTCTTGTGGCCAGATTGGCTGGCGGTGAATCTGCCCCAATGTCTGAAATCAGCGCGCAAACTACCCATCGGGACGTGAAAGTCAAGCACTGCCTTTGGTCCGGCCGGCTTTTGATGACGAAATCCGCCTATTTCTTCCGGCAGGCAATCACCCTGACTTCAACGATCGCGTCTTCGTGCACGAAACCGGCGACTTCAATCGCCGTCCAGGCCGGATAGGGAGCGCGGACAAACTCCGAACGAATGTCCTTGAAGAGCTGCAGATGCTCACGAAGTCCGACGTGATAGGTGGTCATCTCGACAACGGCGCTGAAATCCAGGCCGGCTTCGGCAAGCACGCGCTCCACTTTCACCAACGCATGTCTCATCTGCGCTTCCGGATCTGCCGACATGCGGCCGGACAAATCTGCCCCGGTGAAACCCGTCAGGAAGAGAAAGTCACCGCATGCGAGCCCGGGCGACATCTTCCAGTCGTCGTAATAGGTCTGCATGTCGCCGGGAACAACGGCCGTCTTGTCCATTGATTTCTGCTTCAGATTTGATCGCGCACGAACGCGCCCTTGCGGAAAAAATAGTAGGGAACCCTGGTGCCGGGTGAAAGCTCCGGATCGCTTGCAAGTCTCTCTTCCAGGTCTGTCAGGATTTTCTGTGTGATCAGTGGCAGCTCTTTTTTGCGCGCTTCCTCAAGGGTCAGCCAGGCGCAATCTTCAAGTTCGCCCGAAGGGCCGGTGCCGTCCGGCAGGCGGTCCGCAATCGCATCGGACCAGACGGCGAGAAACCGCGTGTCGAAGCGCCGGGGCCTTTGCGGAGGCGTGATTGCCCTGGCGACCATGCGAAGGCCGCTGAGATCGGGCTGAATACCCCTGTCGCCGAATGCTTCGAAACCCTTGCCCAGACGAAGGCCGGTGTCATCCGATCTCCGGCCGACGAAGATACCTGCCTCTTCGTAGGTTTCGCGGATGGCGGCAAGCGCGAAAGCCCGCACCCGTGCAGCCGATTTGCCGTTTTTCAGGCCCTGGGAGAGTTTGGTTTCGACACTCGGGTGATAGGGCAGCACATTTGCGATGCGGCTGTCACCCGGGTCGACGCGACCGCCCGGAAAAACGAACTTTCCAGGCATGAACGTGTGCCGTTTGTGGCGCCGCCCCATCAGCAGCCGGACCGCGCCGCCAGCGTTCCGGTCCAGGATCAGGAGCGTTGCCGCATCCTTGGGCCTTATATAGGGAAAGTCTCCGGCTTTTTCGTCCTTGGCCAGCTGCTTTTCAAACGAACCCGTCATGAGATCCTTTCAGAAGGCGCGGGTGCGACCGGGAATTCGTCTTCGGACTCCGGATCGAAGCCGTGCATGTAGAGCGCCCATTGAAGTCCCACCAGCGCGCCCTTGATGGGACGCATGAGCGCAAAACAGAGAATGAGTGTCAAAGGCAGCCAGATCGACATGTGGATCCAGATCGCCGGACGCCACATGACCTCGACGATCAGAAGCGCCGGAATGATGATATGCCCGACGATCGTGATGGTGAAGTAGGGGGGAGCGTCATCGGCGCGGTGGTGGTGGAACTCCTGACCGCATTCGGCGCAATGATGGCGCGTCGTCAGAAAGCCGTCGAAGAGCTTGCCGCGGCCGCAATTCATGCATGTGTTCCTGGCACCGCGCAGCATCGCCGGAACAACCGCGCGCCGCGGTCTGTCCGCGACTGTTTCCGGGACGTTCACGTCGTCATTCAGATCGTATCGAACCGTCACCTTGGCCTCCTTCGGCTCGTCTTTTTCGAGGAGGCCTTGGCACGTCCACCCTTGGGTGGCCCGCGTCG
>JBCDEN010000021.1:0-14934 GCA_039179715.1 Pseudomonadota bacterium | reverse complement strand
GAAAAGAACGGCCTGGAAGGTGTTTCCAGACTGCCGTTTTTTTCCGCTTCGGGAATGGAGAAATAGGTGTAGGCCTTGTCACCGACCTGAAGTGTCTTTTTGCACTTGAAACTGTCAAGGGACTGGGTCACGGCACGTGCTCTCCTTCACTGTCCGCAGCAGCTGGTCCGCGTCCGACCGTCTGCCTATGATGTTCTCCGGCGGCTCCTGAGAGGAACCGCATTTGCCCGTTTCGAGCGTGTCGCAGCGCGTGTCCGGTCGACCGGCGAACGATGCCGTCGAATGCGCCCCGCCTCGAAGCCCCTATACAAAACTTTCGCGTCGACCACCAGCAAATGCGCATGTTTGCGCCATGAATGAGGCAACAAGTGATCACCCGTGATGAGCAGGGCAATATTAAATGGACAAGCTTTATATACAAACGTATACAAAATTTTCCAGAGGGGACCGTGACGATTCTGCGCGGCATTTCACCTGCGAGGCAAGGCGCGGCCCCCTGTTTGGATTGACAATGTCAATACAACCTGAGATCGGACTGTCTCATGTGTACCGGATTATTGCCACGTTAACCCGTTCCCGCTATCAAAACCGCCATGCGGCGCTTGTTTCTGATCTTTGTGATGCTCGGCCTGTCGGCACCCCTGTTTGCTGCCAATGCGCAGGAACCGGTCCGTGAGCCACTGAAAATCGGAGAGTCGGGCGAAGACTATCTGCGCGCGATCCGCCTGCACGGCGTCGATCCGGACGTCGCCTATTACGACCCGACCGCGCCCGCGCCCAAACTCGAAACGGAACAGCCGCTGCAGCAGCCGTCTGCGCGGGTCGAGGGGGAAGGCGCCCTGTTGCCCGGGTCGCGCTGGACCTTCATGCTGATTGCCGGCCTCGTCCTTGCAGGCCTTGTCTTCGTTGTGCTCCGGTTTGGCGGCAACATTGCCGTCACGCTGCAAAAGGATGCCGAAAACCCTGAAAGCCGGCGAGGAACGGGCCCTCAAAACACACCGGATTGGGCCGAAAAACTGGGATCTTTCAACGACATCATGCGGATCGCGGACCGGCGCGAAGCTTTGATTCTGCTGACGCAGAAGCTCCTGGCCACGCTCGCGACAACAAACGGCGTGCTCATGCAGCGCAGTTGGACGGCGCGCGACACGCTTCGGAACATCCCGCTTGCGGACGCCCAGCAAAGCCTTCTGCGCACACTCGTCCTCAACAGCGAGCGCGTCCAGTTCGGCGGCCGGGATGTTTCCGAAGACGAGTTCCGCGACCACGTCTCCTCCTGCCAGCAACTGCTTGGAGCCGGCACGGCATGAGCGACACCACCACAACGCCCAGGTCCGGCGGTCCGCGCATTGAAGTCCTGGTGATTGCAGCCGTCTGTGTCATCGGTCTTCTGGCAGTCTGGTATGTCATGTCGCAACGCCAGCAGACGCTGCGAAGTTCTCCGTCGGGTCTGGACGGCCTTCAGGTCTGGCTGACATCCAACGAGATCAGGTCCTACAATTTTGCCGGCGGCTGGCCGATCGATCAGACCACGGTCGATCTGTTGATCCTGCCAGTCTATGACACCGCGCTGGACGTGACACGGACGCCGCCGGCGTCCAAGGAAGAGTACCTGCTCCAGTCGGACGAATATGACTTTGCATCCGACGCGATCCTTACCAAGGCGCAGACGGTTCCGACACTTCTCGTCCTGCCGAAATGGCGCAGCGGCATGCGCCTGACCGGAATAGCGCACCCGGTTCTGCTGATCGAGCCCGGCAAGATCGCGGATACGCTTGAGGACGTCACCGGTGGCGGTGCAGCCGAGCTTGTCTATGGACGGACACCCTTTACCGAATTCAGCTACCGCGCCACGGACGGTGCCACGCTGCGGTCAAGGCTCTATGCCGCTCAGATGTTTCGCAAGCAGGGCTGCGATCCCATCATAGGAACCACGGATGCGATGATCCTCGGCAGTTGCCCCTTGCCGGGCGATGCGCAATCGAACGAAGACGGTACACGAGACCGGGTGCTTGTCCTGTCTGATCCCGACCTTTTGAACAACCACGGCCTTCGTCTCGGCGACAACGCGCAGATCGCGGCGGACTTCCTGTCGTCGCAGACCGGCGAGGGCAACATCGTGATCGATTACAGCCGGGCTTCCTGGTTGCGCGATCCGGTCCGGGAGCCCGTACGAGAGCGGACCTGGGCGGATCTCAGCCGTTTCTTCGGTCCCCCGTTTCTCATCCTGTGGCTTGGAGCGGGCTGCCTGTTCACGCTGTTCCTGTGGCGGGGCGCGCTCCGCTACGGCCCGATCCTGCGCGTTGGGGGCGCTGCCGGCGCCGGCAAGGCGCTGGCCATCGAGGCCCGGGCGCGGCTGATGCGTCTTTCCGGGCAGGACGGAGCCCTTGTTCACGAATATGCAGCCGCCCGGATATCTGCCGCAGCGGCATCGCTGTTCGGTCCCTCGCACGCCCGTCACTATGCGAGTGAAGACGAATTCCTGAATTTCGCCGACCGGCGGCATCCGGGCGAGGCAGCCCGGCTCAGGTCGATTCTCGTCCGGATAAGACAACTGCCCGCGCGCGCCCACGCCGCCGAAGCAATTCACCTCATTGACGAGTTCGAACAGGTTTTGGAGCAAATCACCCATGACGCTTGAGGTCCTACGCCAACGCACGGACGCCCTGAGAGCCGAGATCGGAAAAGCCGTCCTCGGCCAGGACGAAATCATCGACCTGCTGCTGGTCGCCCTGTTCGCGCGGGGCCACGTCCTGCTTGAAGGCCCTCCGGGTACGGCGAAAACACTGCTGGCGCGCAGTTTTTCCGCAGCGCTCGATCTCGATTTCGGCCGCATCCAGTTCACGCCCGACCTCATGCCCGGCGACGTACTCGGCACCTCGATCTTCGACTTCAGGACAAACGAATTCATCCTGACCAAGGGGCCGGTCTTTTCCCAGGTGCTGCTTGCGGACGAAATCAACCGCGCCCCGCCCAAGACCCAGGCAGCACTGCTTCAGGCCATGAACGAACGCACGGTCTCCATAGACGGGACGGACCATTCCCTCGGCAGCGAATTCATCGTGGTCGCGACCCAGAACCCGATCGAACAGCAGGGCACCTATCCCCTGCCCGAAGCGCAGCTGGACCGGTTCCTGTTCAAGCTCATGATCGGCTTTCCGCCCGAGAGCACGGAAATGGCAATCCTGCGCCAGCATGCGGCACAGCCGCTGGAATCGGGTCTGGAAACGGCGAGCCTGTCGAAAGTGCTCGATGCGGCCGCCCTGGCCGAAACCCGGAGACTGGTCGACGGCATCATCCTGAAGGACGACATCCTCGCCTATATCCTGCGTCTCGTCAGAGCAACGCGCGAGAATTCCGAAATCGCATTCGGCGCCTCGACCCGCGCCGCCGATGCGCTGGTGAGCGCAACGCGGGCGACAGCAGCCCTCAACGGGCGCGACTTTGCCATCCCGGACGACGTCAAACGCCTGTTCGTGCCGTCGCTCCGCCACCGGATCGTTCTGGGTCCGGCGGCTGAAATCGAGGGGCGCAGCGCCGATCAGGTTCTCGACAACATTCTCAACCAGATCGAGGCACCGCGCTGATACGTCCGTCGAAAAGACTGCTCGCTCTTGCCGGCGTGACGCTTCTGGTCTCCCTGATCATGATCGTTGCGAGCACGGCCCTGCGCGATCTTGCCATCCTGCCCTGGGTGCTTCTCGGGCTGGTGGTCGCCTTCGACATGACATCGTCCCTGCAACGGCCGAAGAACCTCACATTCGAGGCCCCGCAGGAGATCTTTGTCGGGGAGACGGTCCGTCTCCATCTTGCCCTGGAACAGGCCCCCCCGTACCTGAGCGCGAAACTGGAGTGGCCGGAAGGCCTCAGCGGCGCGCACGAGATCACATTCCAGCCCGGTGCGGACTGGACCAGCCGCGCGGACATTGAAGTGCGTGCGGTGCGCCGGGGCATCTGGCAGCTGGAGCACCTCTGGCTCTTCTGGATCTCGAAACTGGGCTTGCTGGAATTCGTCCCCAGGCTCGATCTGGCTGCCGAGCTTCGTGTCGTGCCCAATATCCGGCAGGTGCAATCGGGCGAGATCACGACAACGGTCATGTCGACGCTTTACGGCGTCAAGGAAAACCGCGCCCTGGGCGAGGGGTCCGAGTTTCACCAGCTCCGCGACTTCGTCCCCGGTATGGACATTAAGTCGATCGACTGGAAACGCTCGGCCAAGCGCCGCTCGCTGGTTGCCAAGGAACTGCGCGCGGAACGGAACCACCACGTGATCATCGCGCTCGACAACGGCTATCTGATGCGCGAGGAAATCGCCGGCCTGCCGAAAATCGACCACGCGGTCACGGCGGGTCTGGCAACCGCCTGGGCCGCAGCTGTCGGCGGCGATCTTGTCGGTTACTATTCCTATGATGTCCGGCCGAGAACCTTCGCCGCCCCGGCCCCGGGACGCAGTGCCTTTGCCCGGTTGCGCAACTGGACGGCGGAGCTCTCTTATGTCAGCCGTGAGACCAACCACACGCTCGCGCTCACCGAATTGAATGCGCGCACACCCAAACGCAGCCTGATCATCGTCTTTACCGATTTCATCGATACGACCTCGGCGGAGCTCCTGATCGAGAACATCGGCATCCTGGCCAAGCGCCACCTCCTGATCTTTGTCGCCATTCGCGATCCCGACATGGAAACCCTGGTTGAAACCGCACCGGACAACCTTGCAGGGGCAGCGACGCTGGTTGCGGCCAACCAGTCGATGACCGAGCGCAGGCTTGTCCTGGAAAGGCTCGCGCGCCTGGGGGTCACCATTGTCGACGCCAAGCCGAACGCGGTCACGGCCCGCCTGATTTCGACCTATCTGGAAATCAAGGCGCGGGAGATGATTTGATGCAGGATCAGGATCTCATGCGCTCGGCGCGCTTTCGAAAGGAGCGGGAGGCCGACTGGCAAAGGCTTGAACAGCTCGTCATGGCCGCGGAAGGCCGCGGTCTTCAGCATATGGATTTCGCCGAGGCACGGGATCTGGCATCCCTCTACCGGCAGGCAACCACGTCGCTTTCGATTGCCCGCGAGATCTCGCTCGACAAGGCGCTGCTCGGCTACCTGGAAGCGCTGACGGCCCGGGCCTATCTTTGCGTCTATGCGCCGCAGGAGCGCCTGGGCGGCCTGTTTCAACGGTTCTTCTCGCACTCTGCGCCGCAGGCAATGCGCCGCTCCTGGCCCTTCATTCTGCTCGGGTTCCTGTGCATGGGCCTCGGCGCTCTGTCCGGATACCTGCTCTATTTCGAAAGCGCGGACTGGTATTACGTGTTCATGCCGGCGGAACTGGCCGGCGGACGTGGGCCCGATGCCACCTACGAAGCCCTGCGCTCGGTCATCTATGACGAGAACCCGGACAGCTCCGGGCTGGGCTCCTTTGCCACCTACCTGTTTTCGCACAACACCCGCATTGCGATTTTCGTGTTTGGGCTCGGTGTTTTTGCCTGCGCACCGGCCGTCGTGCTCACGTTCTACAATGGCCTGATGCTCGGGGCGTTCTATGCGCTGCATGTCGACCGGGGCCTCGGGCCGGACATTGCCGGCTGGTTGTCGATCCACGGCGTGACGGAACTCTCGGCCATCTGCATCGCCTGTGCGGGCGGGCTGAAGCTCGGAACCGCCCTGATGTTCCCGGGCGACGTTTCGCGCATAGTATCCCTGCGGCTGGCCGGGCGCGACGCGCTCAAACTGGCGCTTGTTGCCGCGCTGATGCTGCTGGTCGCGGCGTTTCTGGAAGGTTTCGGCAGGCAGCTCGTTCAGGACATCTACATGCGCTTCATCATCGGCTGGGGGATCGGGGCGCTCTGGCTGATCTGGTTCCTGTTCGCGGGGCGGGAACACAAATGATCCCAAGGCTTCGAAGAAAACGGAAACCGGATCGACCCTCGCGCGATCAGCTCATGCCGCCGGAAGGCGTCCCGCTGACAATGCAGATCGCGGGTGTCGGCGTCCGGCTGGGCGCCCAGATCACCGATATCGCACTCACGACCGCCGCTCTGGTCTGCATCATGATCCTGCTTGCGACGCTGAACATCACCGGACCGCAGACGATCGTTGCCATCGGTGCCCTGTTGTTCTTCCTCATCCGCGTTCCCTATTACATCCTGGCGGAACTGGCCTGGAACGGCCAGACGCTCGGCAAACGCATCATGAAGATCAAGGTCGTCTCCCATGACGGGGGCCCCCTGACGACCCACGCACTGGTCCTTCGCAACATGATGAAGGAAGCCGAGGTTTTCCTTCCCGGAACGCTGGTTCTGATGCTGGACGCATCCTCCCCCCTGGGCTCGCTTCTTGCCTTTGGCTGGATCGCGGTGTGTCTGTTCGTGCCGATCTTCGACCGCTATCGCCGCCGGCTGGGCGACATGATGGCCGGCACCCATGTCATTCACATGCCGGTGCCTGTTCTCCTGAAGGACCTTGCGCGGGAACCCCGCGTGCTGACCCAGGACAAGAAGGGGTTCGTGTTCCTGTCCCATCAGCTCGACCACTATGGCGCGTTCGAACTGCAGACCCTTGAGGGTCTTTTGCGGGCGCAGGACACCCGCCCGTCCGGCAAGATCCTGGCGGAACGGGACAAGACAATCTCGGCAATCGTTGAAAAGATCCGCAAGAAGATCGGCTACGCCAGCCCTGTGCCCCCTGCGGACCGGCTGAAGTTCCTGCAGGCGTTTTACAAGGCGCAGCGCGAGCATCTGGAACAGCGCCAGCTCTTTGGAGACCGGCGCGAGAACAAGCATTACGCAAATGACGGTGAGGACGCCTGATGGACCTCTTTGAACGTTCCGGAGAGGCAGTCTGGTTTCCGGTCTGTCGGCTTGGGCCACCGGTCACGGAGATACGGATTGCCGATGATGTCATCACATGGATGAACTGGAAAGCGAGGACGGTGTGATGGTGGACGTATCTGCGGGTCAACCCAGGCAACCGTTGGGCGTAACGACATTGCTTGGAGACAGTTTTTCAATCTTCTTCGGCAACTTCTTCAAGGTCTATTTGCTGGCACTCGGTCCAACCGTGATCGGCCTGATCCTGTCGGGTGCCCTGATCGGGTTCGGTACGTTGGCAGGCACCTCCATTCCCGATTTCGACGGATCCAGCCTGGCGATCGCCGTGTTTCTGGTGATCCTCATCCAGTTCGTGGTCTATGCCGTTACGACTGCGCTGCTCGTTCAACTCGCCTATGATGCAAAAATGAACAGGCAACCGCAGCTGACCAGATACCTCGGTCCGGCATTCTCGAGCCTGCTGCCACTGATCATACTCAGCATCATTTCGGGCATCTTGATGCTGATCGGCTTGGCGCTGCTGGTCGTACCCGGTCTGTGGATCCTGGCCTTGTTTTCAGCATTGGCGCCCGCGGTCGTTATCGAAAAGGCCGGTTTTGGCGGTTTCGGCCGCAGCGCATGGCTGACAAAGGAATACCGCTGGCCGATCGTCGGGCTGATCCTGCTTCTCCTGCTCATCCTGACCGGCATCAACATGATAATCGGCTTCGCGACGGGACTCGTGTCCGTGCTGTTCGGAAGCGTTGTCCTTGACCTGATCCTGGAAGCCCTGGCGTCCACGTTCGGCGCGGGACTCTTCAGCATCCTGGCGGCGCTGATCTATGCCCGCCTGCGCGAGATCAAGGAGGGCGTGAGTGTCGACCAGATCGCATCGGTGTTTGACTGACAGTCAGGCACGGCCGGTGTCAACGGCACTGCTTGTGGACGGGTTCCGTTGCTTTTATTGTCAGGCGCCCGGGAAAACTGCGCGCGTATTAGGTTTATGCATAACACCCTGGCAATTTTTGGTTTAGTGATTCTTTTTTGACGAAACGGAGTAATTACATGACGGACACAGGTTACAGCGAACCCAAGCCGCCCCTTGGGGTTGGTTCGATCGTCGGCGAGAGTTTCTCGATTCTGTTCGGCCACTTCATCAAGATCATCATCATCGGCTTCGTGCCGACGCTGATCGGCTTCCTGATTTCGGGTGCCATGACCGGCTTCAACGTTGCACTTGGCCTGGAAGAACCGGTATTCTCCGGCCCCGGCAGTGTGGTCGGCTACGTTCTCTCGCTTCTGATCAACATGGTCGTCTATTCCATCACGACTGCACTGCTTGTCCAGCTCGCCTATGACGCAAAACTCAGCCGCCCGATCCAGATCGGCCGCTATATCGGACCTGCCATCAGCGTGATCGTGCCGCTTGCCGTGATCACGATCGTCGTGTCGATCCTGGTCTCGATCGGCCTGGTCCTGTTCATCGTTCCCGGTCTGTGGGTCTATGCGGTATTTGCCGTCATTGCGCCCGTCATCGTGATCGAACGCGCCGGCTTCGGCGCAATGGGACGCAGCCGCTTTCTCACCAAGGAATATCGCTGGCCGATCGTCGGCGCGCTCATTCTCGGGCTCATCCTGTCCGTGATCATCAGCGTTATAGCCGTGTTCGTCGTCAGCCTGATTGCCAGTATCGGAACCATCGGACTGATTATCGGCATCGTGCTGTTTGCCGCCATGTCCACGCTCGGCGCCGGCTACATCAGTGTTCTCATCGCGCTGATCTACGCCCGACTGCGCGAGATCAAGGAAGGCGTCAACGTCGATCAGATCGCGTCGGTGTTCGACTGACCGGATAAGGAAGCGCCGCGCTTATGCGCGGCGTTTCGCGCGCGCAGCAGCGCCCAGCCACAACAACCAGCCTTAGACATTTGATGCCGGGAGTTTTCGCCGATGTCCCCTGGTCTCCAGCCCTGGGACCCGCGCAATTGACACATGACAAGTCGCCGAAATTTCTTGCGTGATACCTGTGCGCGGAACTAACAAGGCTGACGTGCCTTGTCATGCGGAGCAGACTTCTGAAACTCGTTGCCGAAAACCTGACGATCGACCGCGGTGGCCGCCGGGTGTTTCAGGATCTGTCGTTCACCGTTGAAAAAGGGGAATCCCTCGTCGTGACCGGCGCCAACGGCATCGGCAAGTCGTCCCTGTTGCGAACGCTCGCCGGACTGGTTCCGCTCGCCTCCGGAACGCTTCGCCTCGACGGCGGAATGCCCGATCTGCTGCTGCAGGAACAGGCGCACTATTTCGGCCACCAGGATGCCGTCAAACCTGCCCTCTCCGTTCTGGAAAATCTCCGCTTCTGGCAGAGTTTCACCGCGTCCAGCGAACCGGAGAGTTTTGCCGGTGGCGCATGCGAACCGATCGAGGCACTGGAAACGCTCGGGATCGGTCACACCGCGCACCTGCCCGCCGGCTATCTTTCCGCCGGACAGAAACGGCGTCTTTCCCTGTCGCGCCTTTTGATCACACCGCGCCCGATATGGCTCATGGACGAGCCGGCATCCGCGCTCGACAGGGCGTCCGAGCAGCAACTGCTCGCCCTGATGAACGCGCATCTGGCAAGCGGCGGCCTGATCGTGACGGCAACGCATACCGAACTCGCCCTCGACAAGCTGCGCACGCTTCACCTGAAAGCGGGCGACCCGGCGGCGCTGCCGGAAGAGGACGCGGTGTCATGAACGGTTGGGCAATGGCCTTGTTCAAGCGCGATCTGCGGCTTTCCGTCCGCATCGGCGGCAGCGCGCTTGTCGGTGTCCTGTTCTTTCTTGCCGTGGTCACCGTCATTCCCTTCGGTGTCGGACCCGATCTCAATCTGCTGGCCCGCATCGGTCCGGCCATCCTGTGGATCGGCGCCCTGCTGGCGACGCTGCTCGGTCTCGACCGGTTGTTTCAGGCCGACCGGGAAGACGGCACCCTCGATCTGATGATGATGTCAGGCCGCCCGCTTGAGCTCGTTGTTCTGGTGAAATGCCTCGCCCACTGGATCGCGACCGGCCTGCCGCTGGTTGCCGCCGCCCCGCTCCTCGCCGTTTTCCTGAACCTCGACCCGGTGTCGATGGGCGCCGTGACCGCGACACTCCTCGCCGGCACGCCGGCGCTTACGCTGATCGGTGCGGTCGGCGCATCGCTGACCGTTTCCCTGCGAAGGGGCGGACTGCTGCTGGCCGTTCTTGTCATCCCGCTTGCCATTCCGGTGCTGATCTTCGGCGTGAGCGCGGCAGATGCGGCCATGCATGATCCGGTGCCGTTTCTGACCCCGTTTCTGATCCTGTGCGCGCTCACACTGATTGCAGCCGTCGTCGGGCCCGTGGCGTCGGCGGCCGCGCTGCGCTTTTCGTCGGACTGAGCCGGGGGAAGCGAACATCGCAGCTTCTTGATCAGACGCAATGCGAACTGCGACAAGCCGGTGCATTGAAGGAACCTGGAGAGTGCGGTAAATAAGACGCTATGGCATTTTGGGATTATGCAAATCCGACGCGGTTCTTGAGGCTGGTGGCGATCGTTCTTCCCTGGCTCGCCGGTCTGTGCGTGATTGCCTTCGCGGCCGGGCTCTACATGAGCTTCCAGGCACCCGAGGATTATCAGCAGGGCCAGACCATCCGGATCATGTATATCCACGTCCCGGCCGCCTGGCTTTGCATGATGTGCTACACGGTCATGTCCCTCTCCTCGATCGGAACGCTTGTCTGGAAACACCCGCTCGCGGATGTCTCCGCAAAGAGCGCCGCGCCGATAGGCGCCGCCTTCACCTTCATGGCGCTGTTGACCGGCTCCTTTTGGGGCAAGCCCATGTGGGGAACCTACTGGGTCTGGGATGCGCGTCTCACCTCCGTCCTGGTGCTCATGATCATGTATCTGGGTCTTATGACGCTCTGGCGGACGATGGATGACCCGATCAAGGCCGGAAAGGCTGCAGCCGTGCTGACACTCGTGGGCGCGCTCAACCTGCCGATCATCAAGTTTTCCGTGGACTGGTGGAGCACGCTTCATCAGCCGGCCAGTGTTATCCGGCTGGATGGGCCGACCATCCACCCGACCCAGCTTTGGCCGCTTCTTGTCATGGCCGTCGCCTTCACGCTGCTCTTTCTTGTTTTGCACCTGATGGCAATGCGCAACGAAATCCTGCGCCGCCGCGTCCGTGCGCTTCGCATGCGCGCAGCAAGCGTGTCACATCCTGGAACCGCTGCCGCGACAGCGCAGCCTGCGGAGTAAGTCAATGGATCTCGGACCGCATTCAGGTTTTATCGTCGCGTCCTACGCGCTTTGCGTCCTGACTGTCCTCGGGCTCATCGCCTGGGTCCGGATCGACAAGATCGTGCAGGACCGCGCCATGAAGGAACTCGCGGATCAGGGCATTGGTCGCAACCGGCCGGATAAACGCAAACGATGACCGAAACCGACGCACCGGAAACCGGCTTCAAACCGGACGGCAACGCCGACGCATCGCCTGGAAAACGCGGTTTCCCGGTCCTCGTGCTGTTGCCGCTCGTGGTGTTCATGGCGCTGGCCGGATTGTTCATGTTCCAGCTGCTTCTGGGCAACGATCCCCAGAAGATCCCGTCCGCACTGATCGACAAGCCCGCACCCGAATTTTCCCTGGCCGCGGTGGAAGGCATCACCAGAGACACAAGCCCAGTCCCCGGATTTTCCCGCGATGACCTGCTGGGCAAGGTATCGGTCGTCAACGTGTTCGCTTCCTGGTGCATTCCGTGCCGCGACGAACATCCGCTTCTGGAAGACCTTGCCGGGGTCGAGGGCATTCAGCTCCTTGGCATCAACTACAAGGACAAACCGGAAAATGCCCGCCGGTTTCTCGGAAGCCTCGGCAATCCCTATGACCGCATCGGTGCCGATACTGCCGGAAGAGCCGCGATCGAGTGGGGTGTCTACGGGGTTCCCGAGACCTTCGTAATCGATAAGCAAGGCATCATCCGGTACAAGTTCATCGGCCCGCTCAGCCCTGCGTCCTACCGGGACGTGTTCCTGCCGGAACTCGGCAAAATCATTGCGGCAAACCGGTAACGCACGTCCGCGCTGTTTTCACATTTCCGCGAATTTTCCCCGTTCTCGCCGATGTCACCGGCTCGTGACTCGCGATTGAAAGCCAAGTTGCATATTTTACCGGCAACCGAAAAAGGAATTTAGCCAAATGGTGGGTCTAACAATTCGGAAAGTGCAACGGACTTTCCGTACGGGTGCTGTTGTCCTGGCAGGAATTGCCGGACTGTTCGTGTCGATGGAAGCCGCCGTCGCGCAACCGAAAAAGGTGGTCGAACTGTTCACGAGCCAGGGCTGCTCCTCCTGCCCTCCGGCGGACAGACTGGCCGAGCGCCTCGTTGAAGAGGAAAGCGACGTTCTGACGGTTCTGATGCCGGTCGACTACTGGGATTATCTCGGCTGGAAGGACACGCTTGCCAGCCCGGCCCATTCCCAGCGCCAGCGCGCCTACGCGACCAGGCGCGGAGACCGCTCGGTCTACACGCCACAGATGGTGATCAACGGCGATGAACACGTGGTCGGCAGCCGGGAGCGCGACGTGCGTGCGGCTCTTGACCGCGCGGACCCGTTTACGGCGCAGGTTGATCTGAAAATATCCGACATGGTCGTACAGGCGGATCTGGACGGACAGCTGCCTGCCGGTGCCAAGATGGCGACGGTCTATTTTCTCAGGATCGACGACGAGGCAACGATCGACATCGGCCGGGGCGAGAATGCCGGCAGGAAGATCAGGTATGTCAACATCGTGCGCAACCTTCAGCCGATCGGGGTCTGGGAAGGCGGCGCGGAGACGTTCCGCATGCCGAAATCCAAACTGATGCTGAAAGGCGATGCACGCTGCGCAATCATCGTCCAGATCGAGGACCGTGACGGACCGGGCAAGATCATCGGTGCGGCCGTCATGAACCTGCGCGACGGTGCCTGAGGCACCGTCCGGACCGCACCGTCCAAACCACCGCTCCGGAAAGTACAGGATTAACGCCGCGTCTGGCTTGTATCCTGCGTAAAAGCTGCTACCCCTTTGCCGCGAGGCGGCTCACGCTACGGGGAAGTAAATGGATCAGGCTTTGAGGCTTCGGGTTGCTTTTGCAAGCATATTCGTCGGCATCCTGGTTCTCGCCCTCAAGATCGGCGCCTATCTTCTGACCGCTTCGGTCGCGCTTTATTCGGACGCGCTGGAGACGACGGTCAACATCGTTTCGTCCATTGCCGCGCTCGTTGCTGTCTGGCTGTCTTCCAAACCCGCGGACAAGAACCATCCCTACGGTCACGACAAGGCGGAGTATTTTGCCGCTGTTCTTGTCGGCGTGATGATCGTGCTGGCGGCGATTTCCATTTTCCGGGCCGCATGGATCGGGTTCACATCGGGTGGTCATCCGGAAAACTCCCCGCTTGGCCTTGGGATGAACCTTGCCGCGGCGATCGTCAATTGTGCGTGGGCCCGCTTCCTGTTGAGCTACGGCAGAAAATCGAGATCGCCGGCGCTCATCGCGGACGGCAAGCATCTGCTCACCGATGTCGCAAGCTCCATTGGCGTGCTGCTCGGTGTTGTCCTTGTGCTGTTGACCGGTTGGCGGCTGCTCGATCCTGCACTCGCGGTCGTCGTCGGTCTGCTTGTGCTCTGGTCCGGCTGGGGACTGGTCAAGGAATCGGTCGGCGGGCTGATGGACGAAGCCGCCTCAGCGGAAGTCCTTGGCAAGATCCGGGACCAGATCGCGCACCATGGGGAGGGTGCTCTGGAAGCGCATGACCTTCGCACACGCATTGCAGGCAGATCCACCTTCATCGACTTTCACCTCGTCGTTCCCGGAGACATGTCGGTCGATACCGCGCATGACATATGCGACCGGATCGAATCGGCGATCAAGGAAGGTGTTCCAGGGGCCCGCATCACCATTCACGTCGAGCCGGAGCACAAGGCCAAGCATTCGGGTATCGTGGTCGTATGACCACAACGACCGAAGCGGAGCGGGCGGAAACAGGGGTGGACATACCGTTGACACACGCATTCAGGCGCAAAGCCCGGACCATCGCTGATCACGTGATCCTGATTTCAGGATCCGTGCTCATGTGCCTGCCGGTTTATGCACTCTTCGCCGCAACCACGCACGCCCCGGGCAGTCCGATGTTGCCGCGTCTTGACCCCGGCGGCGCCCTCATTGCGAATTACAGCGCTTTCGTGACCTCGAGCGCAGGCTTTTCCGGCGATATCACCGTTGCCGGAATGCTGTGGAACTCGTTCATGCTGGGGGCAGGGTTTGCGTCGCTCAAGGTGGCGGTCTCCCTGCTTGCCGCCTACACGCTGGTCTATTTCAGGGTGAAGGGTGCGAGTGCCATCTTCGCTGTCCTGCTTCTCACGCTGATGCTGCCGCTTGAATCCCGGTTCCTGCCGACATATGACGTGGTCGCGCAAATGGGGCTGGTCAATACGGAGGCCGGGCTCATTTTCCCGCTCGTCGCCTCGGGACTTGGAACCCTGTTTTTCCGGCAATTCCTCCTCACCGTGCCCGACGCGCTGCTGGAGTCGGCGCGCCTCGACGGCGCCGGAAGCTGGAAATTCTTCAAGGACATCCTGATGCCTTTGTCGGTGCCAACGGCTGCGGCACTCTTTCTTGTTTTGTTTGTGAACGGCTGGAACCAGTATCTTTGGCCGGTGATGGTAACTTCTGAGGAAGCCACCTACACGCTTGTGAGGGGAATGCAGTTTTTCGGCCGCGCCAGCTTGCCCGGCCTGATGCTTGCCATTCTTTCGATCGTGCCTCCGTGCCTCCTTGTCATTCTGTTTCAACGGCAGGTCGTTAAGGGTCTGTTTGACGGGTCACACTAGGTCAGTTTGAAGTTCGCATCATTGCTCCAGCAGTCTGCGAAGCGAACTTCAAATTCGGTAACTGCACTAGGGTACGGAACCATAAAAGAAGTCAATTTGGTTTGGATCGTTTTGACCAACTGCGAGAAGCAAGCCGACTCAAACCCTTTCGGCCTCATTTATGTGTCCGTACCCTAAGATCAGAAAAGGACGATTTTCGCATGGCATTTGATGCAATCCTGTTCGATTGCGACGGCGTTTTGGTCGACT
>JBCDEN010000322.1:0-5523 GCA_039179715.1 Pseudomonadota bacterium | reverse complement strand
CAGGGAGGCGTCAAACAGAGTGGACAGGAGCCACTCAAATCCAGATGACTGGATGGGTTTATTTATACTTTGGAAAGATTAATGAGTGGTAAACGCGTAAAAATTTACCTAGCTCATTTACCAGAAACGCGGCAACGAGCTGAATTAATTCGATTTTATTACTAAAAATATCGAGCTAATCAGCGAAATACAGAGTTGGCGGCATCGCGAATAGTGCTGCGTTGCTCCAATTCCTGCCGGGTACGGTTAATTTCTTCCGTAAGTGCAGAAATGCGCTCCGACAGCTCATCCTCCGACAATCGTGCCAGATCTTCGCCGACCGTGATCTTGCCGCTCTCCGGCTTTTTGGGGATATCTTCGTCAAAAAGGCCCATCGTGTCGCTCTCCGAACCGGTCTCCAAACAAATCCACAATCGGATCTTCCAATCCGTCTTTCCTTTCGGTTGGCTGACGGCATATTTACCATAGGCCACACGGGCAAGCGCCCGCCAGTCCCAAAATGAGCCACCAGGAACCGTATTGATGCACAATTTGCCGGACGAAATGACAGCCATTGCAATTTCGGAACCCGGAGACGCGGATGTTCTGATTTCGGAAAAGCGCCCGTTGCCGGAGCCCGGCCCCAGTGAAATCCTGATCAAGGTACACGCCGCCGGCGTCAATCGTCCGGACGTTCTCCAGCGCAAGGGCGCATATCCGCCTCCGAAGGGTGCCTCCGACCTTCCCGGTCTGGAGGTTGCCGGCGAGATAGTTGCCTGCGGTCCGCAGGTCGCGCGTTTCAGTCCCGGCGATCAGGTGACGGCGCTTGCGCCGGGCGGCGGCTATGCCACCTATTGCAAGGTGAATGCGGGTCATGCGCTGCCGATCCCGGCGGGCCTGCCGATGATCGAGGCCGCGGCGCTTCCGGAAACCTTCTTCACGGTCTGGACGAATGTGTTCGATCGCTGCGGCCTTGTCTCCGGCGAACGGTTTCTTGTTCATGGCGGCACATCGGGCATCGGCACGACGGCGATCCAGCTGGCAAAGGCGTTCGGTGCGCAGGTGTTCACGACGGTCGGTTCGGAGGAAAAGGCGCAGGCCGTTCGGGCACTCGGTGCCGATCATGTCATCAACTACCGCGACGCCGCCTTTGAGAAGGTCATTTTGGAGATCACGGGCGGCGAAGGCGTGCACGTCATTCTCGACATGGTTGGCGGCGACTATGTCGAGCGGAACTGGAAAGCGGCCGCGGTCGAAGGCCGCATCTGTCAGATCGCAACGCTCAACGGTGTTGCGGAAAACGTCAATTTCTCGCGCCTGATGATCAAGCGTCTGACGCATACCGGCTCCACGCTGCGTCCGCGCAGCGATGCCTTCAAGACCGCCATTGCCGAAAGCCTGCAAGCAAACGTCTGGCCGCTGATCGAGGCCGGGAAAGTGAAGCCCATCATGGATTCCACGTTCCCGCTCGAAAAGGCGGCCGACGCGCATCGGCGGATGGAAAGCTCTGGACATATTGGTAAAATTGTTCTGACCGTTGAGGTGTGAACGGCGCTCCATCTGGCTTAAAAGAGCCCGTCGCGGAACCTATTTGCGTTTCCGCGGCGTTCGGCATATATTCCCGCCACTTTCCATGAAACAGAAATAGAACACCGCTTTTTCGCCCTGCCGGGCGGGGGAGCACACGAGAGGAATTTATCCGATGGCGAACACGCCGCTAATGCCGAAGGCCACCGCCGTCTGGCTCGTGGACAACACGGCCCTGAGCTTCACGCAGATCGCGACTTTCTGCAAACTGCACCCGCTTGAAGTCAAGGCGATCGCCGATGGCGAGGCGGCCCAGGGCATCAAGGGTCTGGACCCGATCCTGACCGGACAGCTGACGCGTGAAGAAGTGGAGAAGGCGCAAGAAGATCCCAAGTACCAGCTCAAGCTTCAGGGGTCGAAGGTTGTCGTGCCGGAATCCAAACGCAAGGGACCGCGTTACACACCGGTGTCGCGCCGCCAGGACCGCCCGAACGCAATCCTTTGGCTCGTGCGCAATCACCCGGAGATGAAGGACGCACAGATCATGCGTCTTGTCGGCACCACCAAGCCGACCATTGCCGCGATCCGCGACCGGACCCACTGGAATTCGGCCAATCTGACGCCATCGGATCCGGTCACACTGGGCCTGTGCAGCCAGCTCGAACTGGATATGGAAGTGGAAAAGGCCGCGAAGAACGCGCCACAAACCGTCGCTGCAGAGCCCGTCGCAACGCTGATGCCGGTCGAGGACAGCACCAGCGAAGACGCGATCGCAGCCGCCTTCTCCCTCGATCCGAGCCAGCCGGTCCGGCGCGAGGAAGAAGAGGAAATCGATGCAGATGCGGTCTTTGCCAAACTGAACTCGCTGAAAGGCGACGATGACCCGGAGGCTTCCGAAGTGGAGGCATCGGAAGCGGAAGCTTCTGAAGCTGAGACACCCGAAGCTGAGACACCCGAAGCTGAGACCCCCGAAGCTGAGACCTCCGAAGCGGGGACACCTGTCGAGGAAGAAACCAAGTAAGGCTCCCGAGATCCTGACAGTTGACGAGACCGCCGGTTGGAGACAGCCGGCGGTTTTGTTTTTTCACTGCCACGGGGATGCGGGCGTGGTCGTGTTCGTTAAACCCCTTGATGTATTCGCAGTTCAAACCGGGTTCAGCCGGGGTCATAGATCCGCACGGTCCGCCTCTGGAGTCAGTCAATGCTGAAAGGGGGAAGCTGGTTCCAAAGAGGTTGCTTCAAAATTATCAATCTTGACAATTAACCGCCGCTGCTTAAGTTGATTGTCAGAGTGGAAAATTTATTGGAGGCGTGTCTTGGCCCGGCCCGAAATCAAGGACGACCGCAGGGAACAGATCCTGGATGCGTTCGAAAAATGTGCAGCGCGATACGGGCTGGAAGGAGCGACGTTGGGCAAGACAGCCGAGTTCGCAGGTCTTGCAAGGCCGCTCATCCGGCACAATGTCGGGAACAAGGAAGACCTTCAGGAGGCCCTCGTGCAGCGATTTTTGCTGCGCAGCAGGGCGGCCATGGATGAGCTGCTGGCCTGTCTTCCGACGGAGAAGCGTCTCGACACGTTTCTGGACTTCCTGTTCGACCCGCGCGGCGCCAATCCGCAGCTTGTCCTGGTTTTCAATGCGCTGAGCGCGGCCGCGCCGGGAGATCCGGCGCTGGCAAAGCAGCTGCAACATTGGCTGAGTGATTTCGTAGAGCGTGTTGAGGCCGTGCTTGCACAGTGTTGTCCGCGTGCGCCTGCCGAAGCCGTGAAAGCGGTCGCGGCAGGACTGACAAGTATCTATTTCAATGTCGAGGCCCTTTATCCGATTGGCCTTTCCGAGCAGTTCGCCGCGTCTTCGAGGCGGGCCGCACACATGCTTGTGGCTGCATTGGAGGCCGACAATGACTGACTTTCATCGTTTGCAGCCCGACGCCTATTTCAGCCCGGACTGGCTTCAACGCGAGCGCGCGTCGCTGTTTCGCGATGCCTGGGCGTTTGCCGGAACGAACCGGGACTTCAAAGAACCGGGAGACTATCGTCTGGTAGAGATCGGGGCGTCAACGGTCGTCGTCGTTCGCGACAAGGCCGGATGCCTGAACGCGTTTCACAACTATTGCCGTCACCGGGGTGCGACCCTTCTGGACGACCCGGCAGGCAAAACGGGCGGCACGATCGTTTGTCCGTATCATCGCTGGACCTATGGCCTCGATGGCGCCTTGCGCGGTGTTCCGGACATGCAGACCTGTTTCGCCGATCTCGACCGGACGAGATATGGATTGAAACCGGCAGCGGTTGGCGTGTTCAAGGATCTTGTTTTCGTCAATCCGAACCCGCAAGCGCTCTTTGAAGACTGGGTTGCTCCGCTCGCGGACAAGGCCTGGCCGCACGATCTTTTCGCCGGTGACGTCAAGGAGGCCGTGCCGCTGGTCTATGACCTCAAGTGCAACTGGAAGGTTTTTGCCGAGAACGCTCTGGACGGCTATCACCTGGCCTATCTTCACGAAAACACGCTCGGCGGACCGACACCGGACAAGAATATCTGGGAACGGGCCGGCGATCACATGGTCTGGTATGCCAACGAGGAGGGGATACGTCATCGACTGCCGCAGAAGATCCGCGAGGAATCCGGTTCGCTCGGCCTTGTCGAAAGCGCGTCCGGGCCGGGCTATGGCGGGGTCTATTTTCTGTTTCCGCTTACCCTGATCGTGCCGACGCCCTACGGCTTTTCGATCAGCTCGCTGAAACCCTATGCACCTTCCAGGACACGGCTGGAGATCCGTCAGTGGGTCGGGCCCTGGCAATGGGCGGATGAGCGCGGGTCTATTCCCGGTTATGACAAGAAGACGGGTATCATTTCATCCGATAACTGGACCCTGCCCGCGCTGGAAACCGGCGACTTTCAGACCGAGGATATCTGGATATGCGAGAAGACCCAGCGCGGTCTGGAAATGCCCGGATTCGAGTTCGGGCCGCTTTCCCGCGGGCCCGGCGCGGAAGACCCGATCCGGTGGTTCCATCATGGCCTGGACAGGGTCATGGGCCTGACCCTGACACGTGCTTAACGGTTGCCCGGGCCTTCGTTCTGCCGAACAGGCGCGATCAGCTCCTGGCTTTCGCGCGAAACGAGAGATTGCTCTGCGATCCGAGCCCGTAGCGGATGCAGCAGAATATCGCGGCGAGGCTCAGAAGGAGCCACAAGCCGCCCCAGAACAGGGTCGTTCCGCCGAATTCCTCTGCAAGCATATAGGCATCGGAGCGGGCACCGGATCTGCGGATGGTGTCGTCGAAAATGTCGTAAGGCACGTAGATGATGCTCGACAGGCCGATCACGCGCAGCACCATGTCATTGACCGGCCGGCTCAGGTAACGCGCGATCGCCAGCATGCCAAGACCGGTCGCCGCGCAGAACAGGAGCGCGAACCAGTCCCGCACGTAAAGGATTGTCACCAGCAGGGTCAGGCAGCCGAAGATCGCAAGGACGGCGCGATCCGCCTCCGTGCGAAGGGCGATGACCAGCAACGCGATGCCGATCACGAGCGATCCGAGATAGCCGGCCGACAGGGTGATGAAGCGGTTGCCGCCCCGGGAAATCACGTGACCGCCCTGGTTGGGAGACACGGAAAGATCGACCACCGACCCGCCGGTCAGAACCGTGGCAATCGCATGGGCCAGCTCGTGCAGGAACACGATCAGGATCTTCAGCGGAATGACGACCGGAGTGCTCCACAAAAGAAACAGGGCAAGCGTGATCGCAATGAGTTGCCAATGACCTTTGAGGAGCTGCATGGGAGTGATTGGACATGGAGAACGGGGGAAGTCAAGCAGCGCGTGTCGGCGGTGGCAGCCTGAGCGGGTGACTTCGTTTTTTCCCGTCGGTCACAGCCCGCGTTCGATCCACCATGTTTCGTTAAAGTAATCTGCGCTCAACCTTGCACGCGCCTCGTCGGTCGACCAGTCGTCCGTGCCCATCAACTCCTCGATGAGGTCGAACCACTGGTCCGTGAGGTCCTGCGGAAGTT
>JBCDEN010000256.1:0-6145 GCA_039179715.1 Pseudomonadota bacterium | reverse complement strand
TGGTGCCGTCGTCTTTGTCGAGTGCCAGTCCATGCGCTCGCAAATCAAGGGCGTGACCGGAAAGGAACTGCCCGAGTTAAGCATCGGCAGCGCCGAAGGTGCGGCCTGCGATACGGATCTGCGCAATCTGTTTGTCGGAACGCTCAGTGGAATGGATGGTCTGAACATCGGCGTTGACAGCCAGACCAAGGGCGGGTTCATCCTCAATGCATTTGGCAGACCTGAGCGCGGGGTGCACGGACTGACGCTTCTGTTCGCGCAACGCGCCTATCTGCGTCATGAATCGCCACCGTTTGAACCGGATAAAGTCCGGGCCACACGACTGCAAACTGTGCTGTCGGACTGTTTTTCCAGCCTCATCGACTGGACGGAAGAGGCGGGCCGCGAACGCAAGCGCCAATCGGCAGAGCCGCCTGCCCGGGCTGCCGAAGACGAAGCAATCGTGGCAAGCGCGTCCGATGAAGAGCCGGAGCCTGTTTCAGAGCCTGATGACAACGAGGCCGGCGTGGAAGAGGAACAGGTGTCTTCCGAAGGGGTCGATATGGAGCCGGCGCAGACCGAACCGGATACCGGATCAGGCGCAGTGGTGAAACAGGAAACCTCACCTGACCGGAAGCCGATTACGCTGCTGGTTGCAGAATGAGCGCAAGGCGCTTGCACGTCACGTCCAATTCCGAAGCGTGAAACGCGGGCATTGCCCGCGCTTTTCTTGTTCCGCGCGCGGATCAGAAAAAGGCCTGGAGCCCGGTCTGTGCGCGTCCGAGGATCAGCGCATGGATGTCATGCGTGCCTTCATAGGTGTTGACGGTCTCAAGGTTCTGGCTGTGGCGCATCACATGGTATTCTTCCTGAATGCCGTTGCCGCCATGCATGTCCCGCGCCTGGCGGGCGATGTCGAGCGCCTTGCCGCAATTGTTGCGCTTGATGATCGAGATCATTTCCGGTGACACCTGTCCGGCGTCGAACAGCTGTCCGACCCTGAGCGCTGCTTGCAGTCCCAGCGCGATTTCCGTCTGCATGTCTGCCAGTTTCTTCTGGAACAGCTGGGTCTGCGCGAGCGGTCGTCCGAACTGTTCACGCTCCAGTCCATACTGGCGTGCACGTGTCCAGCAGTCTTCCGCCGCCCCCATGGTGCCCCAGGCAATGCCGTAGCGAGCCCGGTTGAGACAGCCGAACGGCCCTTTCAGGCCGGAGACATTCGGCAGAATCGCATCTTCGCCGACGTCGACGTCATCCATCACGATTTCGCCGGTGATCGATGCGCGCAGTGACAGCTTGCCGCCGACCTTGGGCGCGCTCAGACCCTTCATGCCCTTGTCCAGCACGAAGCCCCGGATGGCCCCGTCATGGGCTTCGGACTTGGCCCAGACCACGAAAACATCCGCGATCGGGGAATTCGAGATCCACATCTTGCTGCCGGTAAGCCTGTATCCGCCATCGGTTTTGATTGCTCGCGTGCGCATGCCTGCCGGATCGGAGCCCGCATCCGGTTCGGTAAGGCCGAAACAGCCGACATATTCACCGCTTGCCAGTTTCGGCAGATATTTCTGCCGCTGTTCTTCGGAGCCGTAGGCGTAGATCGGATACATGACGAGCGAGGACTGCACGCTCATCATGGAGCGATAGCCGGAATCGACCCGCTCGATTTCGCGCGCGACCACGCCGTAGGACACGTAGGACGCGCCGGCGCAGCCATAATCCTCGGGCAGGGTGACGCCGAGCAGTCCGAGCTCACCCATTTCGTTGAAGATGGCCCGGTCGGTGGTTTCTTCGCGATAGGCATCGATCACGCGCGGCAGCAGCTTTTCCTGGGCGTAGGCGCGCGCCGTATCCTGGATGAGCTGCTCGTCCTCCTGCAACTGGTCGCGAAGATGAAAGGGGTCCTGCCAATCGAAGGCGGCGCCCCCGGATGGGCTGGATTTGATCTTTACGGGTGCGTTCATGGATCGTCTCCTGTGCCGGGCGCCGGCTGTCGTAGCGATGGCCGCGCGCAGTCCTTCAGATCGCGTTACAGCCAGAGATCATTCTGATTTCGGCACTCTGACCTCTTTTGCATTTGCATTAAAGCGAAACCTCGTTCAACATTCATGACAAAATGGAATGAACCGGGAGTGTGAATGAACCGGGAGTGTGAATGAACCGGGAGTGTGAATGAAACGCGCCTTCATCCCTTCGGCCGACACGCTGATCGCTTTTGAGTGCGCGGCACGCCATTTGAGTTTCACACGTGCGGCCGAGGAGCTTCACCTGACGCAGGGCGCGATCTCCAAGCAGGTCCGGCATCTGGAAACGAGGCTCGGTGTGGAGCTGTTCCGCAGGGTGCGCCAGCGGATCGTTCTGACGGATGCCGGGCGCATTTATCTTCATGACATTCGCGGCGCTCTGGAGCAGATGACATCGGCGACACGGCAGGTGATGTCCTACGCCGGCAGCGCGGATGTCCTGAATCTTGCGGTGCTGCCGACATTCGGAACGCGCTGGCTGGCGCCGCGACTGGCCGAGTTTGGCCGAAAATATCCCGATGCAGGCCTGAACCTGAGCGTTCGTCTGCAGCCGTTCGACTTTGATGAGGAACCCTTTGACGGAGCCATCCATCACGGTGATCCGGTCTGGGCCGGCGCAATTGCGGAAAGGCTTTTTGCCGAAGATGTCATTCCGGTTGCCTCCCGTGTCTTCAAGGAACGCCATGACATCCGGGCACCGCAGGACCTTGCGCGGGTGCCGCGCCTGCAACTCGCAACGCGGCCGCTGGCATGGCGGCAATGGTTTGATCTTGCGGGCGTTGAAACGGACACGGCCTTTCAGGGAGCGCGTTTCGAACAATTCGTCATGATATCCGAGGCGGCAATTCATCACGCCGGTGCGGCCCTCATGCCGAAACTCTTTATCGAGGACGAGTTGGCATCCGGCCGTCTCGTCCGCCTGTTCGATCTCTCGCTCGACCAGCAGACGGCCTACTATTTCGTCTATCCCGAGGGCCGGACCATGCGACCTGTCGTTTCCGCGTTCCGGAAGTGGTTGACGCAAGAGGCCGCCGCTGCGCAGGTCAGAAGAGAAACCATGCTGCCCGAATGAACCATGACCCGTTTAAGCACGATGTGACTGGAAAAATGAGAAACCCCGAAAAACAGCATCTCCGGCTGATCCTGAACGGGAAGTCCGCGGGCCGGACCGACATCCGCGCAGCCGTCCGGGCCGTGCGCGATATGGGCCACGATGTCTCCGTACGCGTGACTTACGAGGCCGGGGACACCGCGCGGCTCGCGCGCGAGGCCCTTGCAGACCACGCCTCGGAGCGGATCGATACGCTGGTAAGCGGCGGTGGTGACGGTACGATCCACGAGGTGGTCGACGCAGTGCTGCAGGCCCTCGGTGACGGCGGCCGGCCGCCCTTAGCCTTTGCCGTTCTTCCGCTCGGAACAGCAAACGATTACGCACGCCATATCCGGCTCGACCCTGCCGATATGTCCGCCTGCCTCCGCTTCGCCGCACGTGCAAGCGCGAAGCCGACGGATGTCGGTGAAGTCAATGGATGCTGCTTCGTCAACATGGCGACAGGTGGCTTCGGCACCCAGGTGACATCGCAGACCGACCCGAACCTGAAACGTGTGCTGGGAGGGGCAGCCTATCTGTTTACCGGCTTGCACCGCTTTTCCGAGCTTTCGGCCTGCGAAGGCCGGATCGTGGCCGGGGACTTTGTCTGGGAAGGTGCCTTTATCGCACTCGCCGTCGGCAATGGCCGACGCGCGGGCGGCGGCATCCGGCTTTGTCCGCGCGCCAAGCTGGATGACGGTTTTCTCGACCTGACGATCATCCCCTTTCCCAAGTCGGGAATGGTGCCCGATCTGCTGGCAACGCTTCTGGAAAGCGGCGTTGACGGTATGCGCCACAGCATCATACAGCGCAGGGTGCGCGATGTTGAAATCCACACGGAAAAATCGGTTCAGTTCAATCTGGACGGCGAGCCCATGAATGGACAGGACTGGAAGATTGGGATAAGGCAGCACCAGATTGACATGCGGCGGTAGAACGCCGCCCGTTCCGCAGTGGACGCAACGATCCAGAAGAAAACATGGACGAATACCAGCTCAAGAACTTCCTGAAATTCGCGCCCGCACGTCTTGGGATCGTCCCCAAAAAACACCTGTTCATTCACATTCCGAAGAACGGTGGAATGAGTATTCGTCATGATCCCCAGTTGCAGGATCGCATTGTGCTGGCCAACAGGCGGCGACTGAAAGGCAAGGGTTACGCTGACGGTCTGAAGAAGCATATGCAGCAAATGGGTGGCCAGCCCGGTTATGAACACGCCCGCTATCGGGACGTCGACATTTCGGTGCGAAAGGCCACGATCGCGTTTGCCATTGTCCGGAATCCCTGGTCAAGAACAGTCTCGCGCTTCAAGTTTGCCTTGCAGACGCGGGCATCGGGTGGGTCGGATGCGCCCAAATACGACCGGAGCGGCTTTGAAGTGTTTCTGGAAGAACGCCACAGGTGGGGAGGCGAAGACTACTTCTGGCATCGCGCCATCAGGGGCTGGTATCCGCAGGTTGACTATCTGGTCGACGAGGAGAACCGGATTTCCATCGACGTGCTGCGCCAGGAACATCTGACCGAAGAGATGGGGCGCTACCTGTCGCTCGAGAGCGAACTGGAGCGGAGAAACGTGAGCAAGGTTACCGGTTCGGATTATCGTGATCTGTACACCGACAAGACGATACAGATCATCGCCGACTGGTACGCTGCCGACATTGAGCGGTTCGGCTTCGATTTTGACTCCGCAGCGGTGCGGAACACGCACTTCACAGATGGCCGGGAGCAGGCGGGCGGCGTTCTATGACGCAGATTCCCATCGACAAACGTCTGGAAACCGCATTTGCGTCGCCGGACGTGCATGACGTGACCATTCCCGGCGACGGGGTCGTTGCAGTGATCCTTGCCTATAATGAGGCACTCCGGTTTCCGTATTTTCTGGAGCATTACCGGAAGCTCGGCATCGCCCACTTCATCGTTGTCGAAAACAACTCGACGGATGGCACCCGCGTATTATTGTCCGAGTGCGCCGACGTCACTGTCATCGGAACGGAAAAGCCCTACAGGGATCACAAGTCGGACTGGCGGCAGCTGATCTGTGAGCGCTACCTGGAAGATCGCTGGGTGATCTTCCCCGACGTCGATGAACTTTTTGTCTATTCGGGTTGGCCGGACCGGTCGATTGGCGATCTGGTGTGCGACCTTGACGGAAGCGGATACCGGGCCCTGTTTTGCCCCATGGTCGACATGTATCCGAAAGGGCCGCTGAAGGACCTGAAATACACGGCAGGCGACAGCTTCCTGGACACCAGCCCCTATTTCGACGGAGCCGGCTACCGCTATTGCCCGCTCAAGGGAAGTCACCGGAAACGCTACAAGACACCGTCCCGTCACATCTTCGGCGGGACTCGTGAACGTCTGTTCCATCAGGATGCCAAGCGTCGTGCGAGCGCTTTCGACCGTGCATTGATCAATCGCTTCTTTTCGATCCGCTCGGATGCGCCGGAGTCGTCTACCGGTCGTCTGATCGATCACCTGGTCTTCAAACTGGTCAAGAATGCGCTTCCCGACACGGCAGCTGTTCAGAGCAAGATCCCCCTCATCAAGTGGCGGAGCGATTACAAGTTTTCAGGTGGTGTTCACGGCATAGACAAAGAGATCCGCGTTGCACCCGATTGGGGCACCCTGCTGCACTTCAAGTATCTCGACGATTTTCAAAGCAAGGTCACTGAGGCGATCGCGCGCAAGCAGCACACGGACGATGCGGGTCACTATCGCGACTACAACGCGCAGATGGCCCTTCTGATGGAAGAAGGACTGTTCGGGTCCTGCAGCAAGAAGTTCACCGGGACGGAGAGCTTGCTCGAATGCGGTCTGATGAAACACGTTGGAGCCAGCATTTCGCCACGCTGATCGGTCTAGGGTACGGACTCATAAAAGAAGTCAATTTGGTTTGGATCGTTTTGACCAGCTGCGAGAAGCGAAAGCGCAGAAAATATGGTTCATTTTCAAGCCTTTCGCAACGCGGAGGAGAAGCAAGCCGGTCAAATCCGTAGGACATGGAAATGGCTTCACCCCGCGGCGTCAGCTTGGCTGACCGGGCAGGAAGCCC
>JBCDEN010000406.1:0-4559 GCA_039179715.1 Pseudomonadota bacterium | reverse complement strand
TGGCGGTGGCGTTGTTCCAGACGCGGCAGGCGTCGTAAGACAGCGCGTCGTTTTTTTTTCAATTTTCCGAGTAACCGTCCAAGTTTTCGAAACTCCCATGGCAGACGCGATCGAACCTACGACGAAGAGCCGCAATCGGTGGTGCGCGCGATGGCGCTGGTCACGTCCCGCCGTGTCGTTGAAACCAGAGCCCGTGCCTGACAGCGCCGGCACCTGGGTCGCAGGCGTTGACGGGTGCAAATCCGGCTGGGCCGCCGTGTTGCGCAATCTGGAAGATCCGGCCGGCCTGCGCCTGGCGCTCTTTCCGGGCTTCGCCGACTTGCTGGCATACGATCCCTATCTGTCGATCATTGCAATCGACATGCCCATAGGGCTGGCCGACCGGATCGGCCCGGACGGCCGAGGACCGGAAAAGGCGGCGCGCAGGCATCTGGGCGAGCGTCAGTCTTCCGTTTTTTCGGTTCCCGCGCGCGCGGCTGTTTACGAAACCGACTATCGGCAAGCTTGCGAAACCGCGCAAAGGACATCGGAACCGCCGCGGAAAGTGTCCAAGCAGTGTTTCTATCTTTTCCCGAAAATCAGGGAGATCGACGCTCTGATGACGCCGGAGCTGGAGAGCCGCGTTTTCGAGGTGCATCCGGAGCTGGCGTTCTGGCGTCTGAATGGCGAGACCGCAATGAGCCTGCCGAAAAAAGTGAAAAGCCGCGCAAACCCCGACGGCCTCGACCAGCGCCGGGACCTGCTCCTATCAAAGGGCCTGCCCGCATCCTTCCTCGATCAGACGCCGCCCAAGGGCTGCGGCCGTGACGATCTCCTGGACGCGGCCGCCAACAGCCTGATCGCCGAACGCTGTCTCAACGGGGTGGCGGAACCATTCCCGGACCCTTTCGCACGCGACGCGCGCGGATTGCGCATGGCGATCTGGGCATGAGCTGGCACTTGTCAGCACTTCTTTGCCCACCACTGCCGTCAAAGCCCCGCGAGCAGCGCCCTGATTTCACCGGCAATTTCCGCGCCGCGCACGATCTCCCCGTGACATGGAACGATCACGGTCGGCACGTCTTCCTCCAGCCAGCCGTGCATCCAATCCGAAAACCGCTTCTTGTCCTGAAGACCATATGTCGGAAACGTCTTTAGAAATCCGGTCCGCGCACGTGCGTCACCCTTCTCCTGAAGACCGCAAAAGGCATCGGTAACGACCCAGACAAGCTCACATTCGACGCGGACGAGCATCCAGACTTCGCCGGTTTTCAGCCCCTCGGGTTCAACCAGCGACACACTGTCCGGAAGCGCCTGCCGGAGTTGGCTCAAATCCCCGAATCCGTGTCCGGTTATCTTTTCAAGCCTGGGCCTTGCCGCCTGCGAGCTGACCAGTTTCGCATCCGGAAAGGCCGTGACATGCTCCGCGATCCCCTTGTTGTGATAGTGATTGGGTGCGAAGAGGTAGCGGACGTCATGCGTCTTCAAAAAGGCTGCGCTTGTCTTTTCAACCGGGCTGTAAAGACAGACGCCGCTGTCCTTGAGAGGCGCAATCACACATCTTAGATTGCCGCGCCGGATGGTTCCGAGACCGGGAACACCCGCAATGTCTTCCGGGATCGGCGTCACTTTTGTCATGCGTCCCGCTCCATGGCCCCGAGCTGATCACACAGGACGCCAACCAGAAACCGCCCGCCGCGATTGGATCCGTCCAGACGGTTCTGGACATGAACGCCCATGACCCCGGAAACCAGTCCCTTTGCGAGTGATGCGCAGTCCGTGGACGGGTCGATCCGTTTGCTGGCGGCCGCGTTTTCAAGACAGGTCAGAAAGCAGTTCTCAAGCTCGTGCCAGTAGCGCCGGACAGCCTTTTCAAGACGCGGGCTTCCGACCCTGGCATTTTCAATGCCCGTGTTCACCACAAGGCATCCATGCTTGCTGGATGTCATCGACCCGTCGGTCACGAGCGCATAGAGGAAATCGATGATGTCCTGAATGCCGCCGTCCTTCATCGGCTGCATGGCATGATCGATGGCCTTCTCGCTGTAAACATCCAGCGCTTCGAGATAGAGCCCCTCCTTGCCGCCGAATTCGGTTCGGATTGCGAACTGGTTCAGGCCTGTAAGGCGTTCCAGTTCCCTGAGACCGAGCGCCTGATAGCCATGCTGCCAGAACGCATAAACGACGCGTTCGACAACCTCTTCCCTGTTGTAGCTCTTTGGACGGGCCATTTCTTCATTTCTCTACGATTGCATAGAAATAATTTCTATACATACGCAGAGAAATGTCAACCACGCCGCATGCATGCCTTGAGCGGCTTGCCCCTTCCCTTTTTGCCAGAACCTGTTAAAAGGCGCGCCGCCTGCCACAAGCAGGCCACCGGTCGCAGCCTACCCGGTGCCAGCGAAAACAAGGGACCACATCGTTGAAGACACTTGTCATCTGTTCCGGCGGAATGGATTCCGTCACCCTTGCGCACAGGATCGCGCAGGATCACGAGCTTGCCGGCCTCATCTCCTTTGATTATGGCCAGCGCCACAGGAAGGAACTGGACTTTGCCGCCACCTGTGCCGAAGAGCTCAACACCGACCATATCCTGATGGACATTTCCAACATCGGCCGCCAGCTCACCGGCTCGGCGCTGACCGACGATGTCGATGTGCCGGATGGACACTATGCCGAAGACACCATGAAGATTACCGTTGTGCCGAACCGCAACGCGATCATGCTTGCCATTGCCTTTGGCATCGCTGCCTCGCGCGGTGCCGACGCGGTCGCAACCGCCGTCCATGGCGGCGACCATTTCATCTATCCCGACTGCCGCCCGGCCTTCACCTCCAGCTTTGAAACCATGCAGCGCTATGCCCTGGACGGCTATGCCGAGATCAGCCTGTTCACGCCCTATGTCAGCATCAGCAAGGCAGATATCGCGGCAGAAGGCCTGCGGCTCGGCGTCGACTATCGCAACACCTGGTCCTGCTACAAGGGCGGCGAAAAGCACTGCGGGCGCTGCGGCACCTGCGTGGAACGCCGGGAAGCCTTTCATCTGGCAGGCGGCATCGATCCGACGGATTACGCAGACGCGGACTTCTGGAAAGTGGCCTGCAATGTATAGGATCACGAAGGAGTTTCACTTTTCCGCCTCCCATCAGCTGCACGGTCTGCCAAAGGACCACCCCTGCGCCAGGTTCCACGGCCACAACTACATCGTGGAAGTGGAGCTGGCGGCCCCGGAATTGGACGCGATCGGGTTCGTCCGCGACTACGCCGAGCTCAAGTCCCTGAAGACTTATATCGACGAGACGCTCGATCACCGCCATCTCAACGACGTGCTCGGCGACGATTGCGTAACCGCCGAACGTCTCGCGAAGCACCTCTATGACTGGTGTTTGAAAAAATGGCCGGAAACGGCAGCGGTGCGCGTGAAGGAAACGCCGAAGACCTGCGCCGAATACAGGCCGCTTGTTTACATTCCGGTGGAGCAGCGCGCATGACCACCGGAACGATACGCGTCAACGAAATCTTTGGTCCGACGATCCAGGGAGAAGGTGCCCTGATCGGTCAGCCGACCGTGTTTGTCCGCACCGGCGGCTGCGATTACCGCTGTTCCTGGTGCGATACGCTGCATGCGGTCGACAGTGCCTACCGGGATGACTGGCAGCCGATGACCCCCGCCTCGATCCTGATGCAGGTGGACATTCTGTCCGGCGGACATCCCCTGATGGTGTCGCTTTCCGGCGGAAATCCGGCCATTCAGCCGCTCGGCCCGCTGATCCATCTCGGACGGGAGGACGGCTACCGGTTTGCGCTCGAAACCCAGGGCAGCATCGCACGGGACTGGTTTGAGGATCTCGACCTGCTGACCCTGAGCCCGAAACCGCCCTCCAGCGGAATGGAGACCGATTGGCAGAGGCTCGCCGAATGTGTCGAGGCCGCAGGACCGGCGACCCGGATTGCGCTGAAAGTGGTCGTTTTCGATGACGCCGACTATGCCTATGCCCGCGAGGTCGGCACCCGGTATCCGGAGCAACCGCTTTACCTGCAGCCGGGTAACCACACGCCGCCGCATCCCGACGCGGAGGATGGCTTCATCGACATGACCGGCATCATGGACCGCATGCGCTGGCTGGTTGAAAAGGTGACCTCCGACCGCTTTTATTCCGCAACCGTTCTGCCGCAACTGCACACGCTCGTCTGGGGCAACCTCAGAGGCGTGTGAGCGAAGAATTCAAGACCCGCGCGACCGGACGCAAGTCCCGCATGACAGGGCAGCAAGGAGACCATCATGTCCGACAAGAGCATCTACGAAAACCTGACGCAGCTTGGAACGGCGACGGACCTGCCGGACGATCCGGAAAAAGCCGTGCTTGAAAAGGTGCCGAACCCGCAGGCCGGAACAAAATACATGGTCCGCTTCGTCGCACCGGAATTCACCTCGCTGTGCCCGATCACAAGCGCGCCCGACTTTGCCCATCTCGTGATCGACTATGTTCCCCGGGATTTCCTGGTTGAAAGCAAGTCGCTGAAGCTCTTCCTGGGATCGTTCCGCAACCACGGCGCGTTTCACGAGGACTGCACCG
>JBCDEN010000025.1:0-13735 GCA_039179715.1 Pseudomonadota bacterium | reverse complement strand
GACCGAAGATGACCGACAGGAAAATCAGCTGGAAGGCGAGGGCAGCCGCAAAAGCGCGGCGCGGGTGCGGCCAAAGGGCGGGAAGAGCGGCGAACCGCACGGCCACGATGCCGGACAGGACGAACATCGGCGTGCCCCACATGTGTTCGAATTCATTTCCGGTCACGGCGGATGCCAACAGCACGACGGTGAGGGGAACGAAGGCGAACCAGAGCAGGAAACGGTCGTTGTGAGCCTGCGCATGCAAGACAGGCCGCTGCCAGCCGGAGCGAAAACCTCTCAGGCCCTGCCAGCCGAGCCCGGCGATGATGACAAGAAAAATCCCGGCGTGATTGCCGATCTGGGCGAACAGAAAATTAAGCGGGTTCCACAAATGGCCGATGATCGAGGATGCGGGTTTGCTGCGGCTGGCGGCGTATTGAAGCGTCAGGAAATCGGTGTCCAGCAGCCAGAGGACATGCGGGACGAGCAAACCCAGGCAGACGAGCGCGCAGACCCATGGGCCAGGGGTCGCCAGGACCCTGCGGGCATCTCTGAAGGTGAATATGTAGAGCCCGATCGTACCGATGAGGAGAAAGACGAAGTACTTGGTGTAAAGACCGAAGGCGGCCAGTGCGCCGAGCAGCAGCCAGTCGGCGAGGCGTCCGGTTTCAAGCACCCGCAGAAACAGCAGGATCATGCCTGTCCAGACCGGTATCTGCAGGATGTTCGGGTTGAACTCGGGCACGGGAAGGGTGAAGTAGAACGTGACGCTGGTCAGCACGATCGACCAGAAGCCCTGCCAGCCGCTCATGCCAAGGCGACGGCAGATCTTCCAGATGAACAGATACCCGATCGCGACCGAAAGCGCGCTCAGCCAGTAGCCGCCGACATAATGCCCACGCGTAAGACTGTGTGTCGCTTCCAGCAGCCACGCCTGCATGGGCGGGTGCTTGGTGTAGCCGAGCTGAAGTTCGCGGCCCCAGGCAAACCCCTCCACCACATCAAGCGGCGGGCCGGGAAATGTGAGCGTTGGGATCAGCGCGTAGAGAATCGACAGGCCGATGGCATAAAGGAGTGCAGCGCGCGATGCGTTCATTCCGTTTTCCCTTGTTCGGGCGCTTGAAGTCGAATGGTCAGGATGCGGCGGGATGGTGGGTAAAGGCCCACAACCTGGCACCGGCGAAAGAGAAAGCCGGAACCGCGGCGATTGCAAGCCAGAGCCCGTAGATCTCGGGCCATGGCACAAATGCAAGCCAGAGAGCGAGGATTGTCGAATTCAGTGCAAAGCCGCTGACCGAAATGACCAGGAACCTTGCCATGCTTTTCAACATCGTTCCGGCCTGCCTCAAGTGGCTGAAGCTCCAGAAGTAGTGCCCGCTGAACGAAACGGCAAAGGCGCTCAGAAAGCCGCAGACATTCGAGGGAACGACTGCGAGAAGCCCGGTTTCAAACAGGGCGGAGGCAACCACTGCGTGGGTCAGTGTGGCCAGAACGCCGATGATCGCGAACTTGCCGACGGCCGCGCCTTCCGTCTTGAGCGCATCGCGGTTCACCTTAGCCGGCATGTGTATCCTTGCCCGCCTGGCCGGGGTCCTGCTCCTTGCTCTCAATGACGTCCTGCAGGATATAGACCGGCCGTTGCTTGGCCTCGTTGAAAAGGCGCGCGATATACTCGCCGATCATTCCGATGGACAGCAATTGCACGCCGGAAAAGAACAGGAGCGCCACCATCAAGGAGGCATAGCCTGGAAGATCCACGCCGAACAGGGACGTGCGCACCGTGAGGTAAATGGCATAGGCAAAGGCACCGAAGGAAATCGCGGCGCCGCCATAGAACCAGACGCGCAACGGCAACGTCGTGAAGCCCGTCAGTCCGTCCAGGGCGAAGTTCCACAGTTTCCAGTAATTGAACTTTCCGTCGCCGGCCTTGCGCGCGGGCCGTTCATACGGAATGGCCATTGCCGGAAAGCCGACCCAGGCAAACAGGCCCTTCATGAACCGGTTACGCTCCGGAAGGCGCAAGAGCGCATCGATGACGGCCCGGTCGATCAGGCGATAGTCCCCGGCATTGGCAGGCATGTCGATATTCGCAAGCTTGTTGAAGAGCTTGTAAAACATGTTTGCGGTCGACCGCTTCAGCACGGTGTCGGAAGACCTGTCGACCCGGAGGCCGTAAATCACGTCATAGCCCGCGCGCCAGCCATCCAGCATCTGCAGGATCAGTTCGGGCGGATCCTGCAGATCGGCATCCATGATAACGGCAATGTCGCCGCGCACGGCTTCCAGGCCGGCAGACAGCGCCGCCTCCTTGCCGAAATTCCGGGACAGGCCGAGCATGCGTCCCGGAAGCCCGCTTTTGAGTTTTTCGGACAGGAAGTCGGCAGTCGAATCGCGGCTGCCATCGTCGATGAAGACGTATTCGTAGGCCAGTCCCGTCCTTTCCAGGATCGGGCGGGTTGCGTCCAGGAAATGACCGATCACGTCCTCTTCGTTGAAGACGGGGACAATGACGCTGAGCAGCGGGTCGGCCGGTCTTGCCGTCTCCCGGCGCGAGACATAAATTTTCGAGGCAGCCGTCTGGTTCATCGAGGTGTCGGGTCTGGGTTGAGGCTGGATTGCTCGGCGCAACCTGCCGCAAATCCACGCAAAAGACCAGCCCAAGCTGCCCTGCCGACCAAGCGTTTCACAGTTCGTGGCAGCGCATCTGTCTTTCCGGTCCCATTGGCCCGGCCATCAGACGGAGACCGTTTTCTCCCGGGTCTGGGTTTTGTCCAGGATTTCCTTCTGGCGCTTCGCCTTTGCCACAGCCTGCCTGGACGCAGCGTTGAGATTGAAAATCTCCAGATCTTCGTTTTCGGCATCGGTTACGGGCTGAATGGCGAAATCTGTGAAGTCCGCCCCGCGGGGATCTTTCTGTATCCTCTTTCGTAGTCTGTGGATCTTCCAGCCATAGAGGCCGAACCGTGTGTATTTCACAAGGCTATCAACTGCCAAATGAGGATAGTGCAGCACGGCAGGCAGACGCCGGAATCCGGGTCTGCGCTGCCGCCGGTCCTTGTAGCGTATGTAACCGCATTGCTGCGGATGTACCCCTTCAAATCGCATCGCGCCATAGATCTGCAGGCACAGCCGCCACACCCTGACCGGCTTGATGCCATAGGCGACGTTCCGGCGCATCAGTGTCTCGACATGATCGTCGGTATAGTACCAGTCCCAGATGTCCCGGTAGGTCTGCTGCCAGACCTCGGCACTCATTGTGGGGTGTTTGCAGGTCGTGTGTTCCAGGTCATACCGGTTGAGGTCCGGGTCGAGCCAGGTGCCTTTCTCGTAGAGCTTTTGATGGTCCTCCGAGCCGGGCAATGGCGTGAGCATCGTGAATTCGAGCATGTCGACCGGCAACTCGCGCTGGATGATCTCAATGTCGCGGCGAATGCTCTCCGGTGTGTCGTTCGGCAGTCCCATGATGAAACCCGCATAGGTCATGATCCCGGCCTCTTTCCAGAGCTGGAACATTTTCCGGTATTCGGTGATCCGGTTCTGGCCCTTCTTCATGTGGGCGAGGTTTTCAGGATTGATGCTTTCCAAGCCTATGAACACGTGTGTGCATCCGGCGCGTGCGGCCTTGTCGACGAACCCCGGCATCCGGTGCGCGAGGGTGTCGATCTGGATCAGAAAGTGGATACAGATGCCGTCACGCTCTTTCAGTTCGATCATGCGATCGAAGATCGGTTCCCAGTTCTTGTTGCGCGCGAAATTGTCGTCCGTGATGAAAAACGATGTGATGCCCTGCTCGTGGTTGGCCCGGATGAGTTTTTCAATGTCGTCCGCATCGCGCCAGCGCGACTTGCGGCCCTGTACGTTGATGATGGTGCAGAAAGAACACTGAAACGGGCAGCCGCGCCCCGCATCAAAGGAAGACAGGCTGCCGTCGTATTTGCGGACAATGGATTCCGGCAAAAGCGGCGGCACCTGGCTTTGCAGCCCGGGCAGATCGTGCATCACGTTGTAGACTGGTTTCAACTTGCCGGCGCTTGCGTCTCCAAGCAGACTTTCGAAATGTTCTTCGGCCTCGCCCGCGAACAGGACCACGCCCATATCCAGCGCCTCGTGCAGATCTGGTGGTATGTCCTTGAGCATCGACAGGCAGCCGGAAACGTGAAACCCGCCAAGGATGACCGTCACATTCTCGGCGCGGAGCTGCCTGGCAATATCGAGTGCGCGCGGGTACTGGTTGGACTGGACGCCGACGAGGCACACGATCCCGGCGCCGTCCCGGGTGTTTTTCATGATATTGGCCAGCGGTACCCGCATGGTCATTTCATCATAGGCGTTGACGGAAATTTCCGTATCGTCTCCCAGGACCTTCCGGTCCGCGCAATCCTGTGCGATGGCGTAGAGACAGGCCATTGAATTCGAAGGGATCCAGGCCTTCCACCACTGCAACACATATCCGTCGTCGTCGTAGTGAGACGGCTTGATGATTTCGATGTGAAACGTTCCCATTCTGCGCGGCCTCGCTGTCGCGGGCATTGCAGCTCTCGAAAGGCGGCAGTTTCGCTCGTGTGATGCCTGAACCGAGAACCTCACCCGTTCACTCGATTACTTCCGTAAGGTAAACCAACTTCGGGTTTCGGACAACAACCTGCACGCAGGACAGGTCGGATCGGGGCCATAGACATTTGCAAAGGCAAAATGAAACCGGCACTCAGGAAAAGTGCCGGTTTCAAAAACGTGCAGCGATGCAGATAAGTCTACGTCAAGGCGCCGTGGCAATGCTTGTATTTTTTGCCGGAGCCACAGGGGCAGGGTTCGTTCCGCCCGACCTTGCCCCAGGTCGACGGATCTTCCGGATTGCGTTCCCCGGGAGGCACGGCCTGCAACTGCGTATCGGCAAGCGCCACCTCGTCCTCGCCTGTCAGCGGATCAATGTGATGCTCGTGCATTTCAGGCTGGGCCGGCATCTGCGGCGGCTGTTCCGTCACGAGTTCGACGCGCAGCAATTGGGCGGTCGTCATCTGGCGCAACTGGGCCAGCATGGATTCAAACAGCGTGAAGGCCTCGGTCTTGTACTCATGCAGCGGATCGCGCTGCGCATAACCGCGGAACCCGACAACCGACCTCAGGTGGTCAAGATTGGAAAGGTGTTCACGCCACAGGTTGTCCAGGGTTTGCAGCAAAATGGCCTTCTCGACCTGGCGCATGATGTCAGGCGTATATTTGGCAACCTTTTGTGCCATGGCCTCATCGGCCGTGCGGCGCAGACGCTCCTTCACCTCTTCCTCGGCTATGCCCTCTTCGGCAGCCCAGTCCTTCACCGGCAGGTCCTGGTTCAGATACTTCTTCACCTCTTCCTGCAGGCCTTCCGTGTCCCATTGCTCCGGATAGGCCTTTTCGGGAATGTGTGAGGCCACGAGATCGTCGATGACGTCGTGGCGCATGTCGGTGACGGCATCCTGGATGGCTTCGCTGTCCATCAGTTCGATACGTTGATCGAAGACCACCTTGCGCTGGTCGTTCATGACGTCGTCGAATTTCAGGAGGTTCTTACGGATGTCGAAGTTGCGGGCCTCGACCTTTTGCTGCGCCTTTTCCAAAGCCTTGTTGATCCACGGATGGATGATGGCTTCGCCCTCTTCCAGACCGAGTTTCTGCAGCATGGAATCCATGCGCTCGGAACCGAAAATGCGCATCAGGTCGTCCTGCAGCGACAGGAAGAATTTCGAGTGTCCGGGATCGCCCTGGCGGCCCGAACGGCCGCGAAGCTGGTTGTCGATGCGGCGGCTCTCATGGCGCTCCGTGCCGATGACATAAAGGCCGCCCGCAGCGAGCGCCTTTTCCTTGAGCTGCTCGACCTCGGCCCTGATAGCGGTCTCCCTGGCGTCGCGTTCGTCGCCTTCGGGCATGTCACCGAGTTCCATTCCGATCTGCATATCGGCGTTGCCGCCGAGCTGGATATCGGTTCCGCGGCCGGCCATGTTGGTCGCGATCGTCACGGCGCCCGGCAGACCGGCCTGCGCCACGATGACAGCTTCCTGTTCATGGTAACGCGCGTTCAGGACCGCGAAGATCTTGGACTTGCCGTCGTCTTTCTTCTGGGCCGCGGCAAAGGCGGCCGGGTCGCTGAGATCGATCTGCTTGTAGCCGTGCTTCTTCAGCAGCTCGGCGAGGAATTCCGACTTTTCGATCGACGTTGTTCCGACAAGAATCGGCTGACCGCGTTCCTTGCAGTCGTCGATCAGCTGCGCGATCGCCGTGAACTTTTCCTGGACCGTCCGGTAGACCTCGTCGTCGTCGTCCAGCCGCTTGACCTCTACGTTGGTCGGGATCTCGACGACCTCGAGCTTGTAGATGTCCGCGAATTCGTCGGCTTCCGTCGCCGCCGTACCGGTCATGCCGGCAAGCTTGTCGTACATGCGGAAATAGTTCTGGAAGGTGATCGACGCCAGCGTCTGGTTTTCCGGCTGAATGCGGACCTTTTCGCGTGCCTCGAGCGCCTGATGGAGCCCTTCGGAAAACCGGCGGCCGGGCATCATGCGCCCCGTGAACTCGTCAATGATCACCACTTCGCCGTTGCGGACGATGTAGTCCTTGTCGCGCTGGAAGAGCTTGTGTGCCTTCAGGGCCTGCTGCAGGTGGTGGACGATCGAGACGTTCTCCACGTCATAGAGTGAGTCGCCCTTCAAGAGCTCGGCTTCGCTCAGCAGTGCTTCCAGCTTTTCGTTGCCGGCCTCGGTAAAGGTGGCCGAACGCTGTTTCTCGTCGAGTTCGTAGTCCTCTTCCTCCAGACTCGGGATGAAGGCATCGACCGTGTTGTAAAATTCCGACCTGTCCTCAAGCGGACCGGAGATGATCAGCGGTGTCCGCGCCTCGTCGACAAGGATGGAGTCGACCTCGTCGACGATGGCAAAGGAATGGTCCCGCTGCACCATCGACGCACGGTCGTGTTTCATGTTGTCGCGCAGGTAGTCGAAGCCAAATTCGTTGTTGGTTCCATATGTGACGTCGGCTTCATAGGCCGCACGGCGCTCGTCATCGGACAGACCGTGGACGATGCAGCCGACCGTCAGGCCGAGGAACTCGTAGACCTGGCCCATCCACTCGCTGTCACGCTGGGCAAGGTAGTCGTTGACCGTCACCACGTGAACGCCCTTGCCGGTCAGGGCGTTGAGGTAGACCGGCGCGGTTGCGACCAGCGTCTTGCCTTCACCGGTCCGCATTTCCGCAATCTGGCCGGAGTTCAAAACCATGCCGCCGATCAACTGGACATCGTAGTGGCGCTGGCCGAGCGCGCGCCGGGCGGCTTCGCGCACGGTGGCGAATGCCGGTGCGAGAAGGTCGTCGATGCTTGCGCCGTTTTTCAACTGGTTCCGGAATTCCTCGGTCCGGGCCCTGAGGGCTTCGTCGGACAGGGCCTGAACTTCCGGCTCGAGCGCATTGATCTCGTCGACTCTTGCTCGAAATGTCTTGATCTTCCGGTCGTTCGAAGATCCGAAAAGCTTGCGTGCTAGTGCGCCAAGGCCAGCCATTGGCGGTCCTTCCCTACCCGGCGGCGCCCACAGTGGCAATATGGCGCCCGCCCTTGAAATCGTCTCAATTGCTGTCCACGTTGCCGCCAGGCGCAACGCGCTGGCCGGTGAACGCGGCCACAAAGATGCCATCCCGCCCAAAAGCAGGGACGCCCGACAGATAAGAGGGGGCTCTATGCTTGTCAACGCCGCTGGAATAGGCAAAGTACCCACGCCCTCCCGATTGAGGGAACGAAAGTTACTGTTCCTATACGTAAAGGACTTCTCATGTTCCGAATTTCGATGCGCAGGCCGGTTCAGGCTGTTGCCGTTTCCTTGCTGGCCGTGACGCTCGGATCCGCCTCGCTCAGTGCCGCCGAACCCGGAGACGTGGTCGCCAAGGTTGGCGATGCGGATATCACGGAAGCCGATATTGCCTTTGCCGCACAAGACCTTGGCCAGCAATTGCAGCAATTTCCGCCAGATCAGTGGCGCGCACTCCTGCTCGACGTGGTCGTCGACATGGAGCTGATTGCAAACGCCGCGCGCAAAGACGGCCTTGATCAGGATCCGGACTTCAAGAAGCAGCTGGAGTTCCTCGAACTGCAGGCATTGCGCAATGCCTACATCGCCCAGAAAATCGACGGCGCGATCACCGATGAGGTCCTCAATTCCGCCTACGAGGAAGAATTCAAAGACTACGAAGGTCCGGAAGAGGTCAATGCGCGTCACATTCTGGTGAACGAGAAGGCGGAAGCCGAAGACCTGATCAAGGAGCTTGACGGCGGCACGGACTTTGTCGAACTCGCCAAGGAGAAATCCACCGGCCCATCCGGTCCCAATGGCGGGGATCTCGGTTACTTCGGCAAGGGACAGATGGTCAAGCCGTTCGAGGACGCCGTCTTCGAACTTGAGCCGGGCGCCTATACCAAGGAACCGGTCCAGACGCAGTTCGGCTGGCACGTGATCAAACTGGAAGACAAGCGCCGCCAGGAAAAGCCGGCATTCGAAGCCGTGGCCGGCGAACTGCGCCAGCGCCTCATCCGCGAGCAATACGAGGCCAAGATGGCCGAACTCAAGTCTGCGATCGCGGTCGAAATTCTCGATGACTCGCTCCAGTTGCCAAGCGAGCAGGGGGAAGCGGCGCAGTAATACGGTCCGCGTTCCATTGAAGGCCCGGCGGCAGTATCCGCCGGGTTTTTGCGTTTAGGCGACCTTTCGAAAAGACTTGCGCTCGCCAAATGCGCTCTCTAAGGACGGCTGCAAGTTCAACCAACCGGGACCGCTGTCATGTCGACGACCGTTTCACCGCTCGCTCCGAAAACCTACCCCGACATGCCGGAGATACCGGGTGTGCGCTTTGCGACCGCTGCGGCGGGTTTGAAATATGCCGGCCGTACCGACGTTCTGCTCGCGACCCTGGCCGAGGGCACGACGGTGGCGGGCGTCTTTACCCGGTCGAAATGCACGTCCGCTCCGGTCGACTGGTGCAAGGAGATGCTCAGGACGGGAACCGCCCGGGCACTTCTCGTAAACTCCGGAAACGCCAACGCTTTTACCGGCAAGAAGGGTAAGGCCGCGGTGGAACTTTCCGGCCAGATCGTCGCCAAGTCGCTCGGTTGCCCCGTAAACGAGATTTACCTGGCTTCCACCGGGGTGATCGGAGAGCCGCTCCCGGCCGAGAAATTCCAGGACGTTGTTGAAGATCTGAAGTCCGGGCAGGACGGGGCCGCATGGCTTGAGGCGGCCCGGGCGATCATGACGACGGACACCTATCCCAAGGTGTCGACGCGCGACGTGGACTTCGGGACTGACAAGATCACCATCAGCGGGATCGCCAAGGGGGCGGGGATGATCGCCCCCGACATGGCAACGATGCTGTCCTTCATTTTCACGGACGCGAAGATTTCGAAGGATGTGCTGCAGACCCTGCTGAGCGCCGAAACCGGCGGCAGCTTCAACGCCATTACGGTCGACAGCGACACCTCGACGTCTGATACGGTTCTGCTTTTTGCAACGGGGCATGCCTCCGGGCGTGGTGTCGCGCCGGTCATGTCAATCGATGATCCGAGGGTTGAGAGCCTTCAAACGGCCCTGCGCGGTGTCATGCAGGACCTTGCGCACCAGATCGTCCGAGACGGTGAAGGTGCCCGCAAATTCGTCGAGATCAGCGTCGAAAGCGCCGAGAGCGACAGTTCCGCGCGCAAGATCGCCATGGCGATTGCCAATTCACCGCTCGTCAAGACCGCTGTCGCCGGTGAGGATGCCAACTGGGGACGGATCGTCATGGCCGTCGGAAAGGCAGGGGAACCGGCCGACCGCGACAAGCTCGCGATCTGGTTCGGCGATGTGCGTGTTGCGGTGGAAGGTGAGCGCGATCCGGGCTACAGCGAAGAGGCCGCGTCGGCCGTGATGAAACAGGAGAACATCTTGATCAGGGTGGATCTTGGCATCGGTTCCGGCCGCTCAAGGGTCTGGACCTGCGATCTCACAAAGGAATATGTCGCGATTAATGGCGACTACCGGAGCTGAGTGAAATTGACAATTGTCGCAACGTAACCCTTGCCATGCTTAACAGCTCCTTTTCCCCCGGTCGAACACTGGAACGAACTTCATGACAAAAATCGTGCTTGTTGCCGCCTGCGCTCTGGTTGACGTGGACGGGCGCATCCTTCTCGCGCAGCGCCCCGAGGGCAAGTCCATGGCAGGATTGTGGGAATTTCCCGGAGGGAAGGTGGAAGCAGGCGAGAGGCCGGAAGAAACCCTGATCCGGGAACTTGGTGAAGAGCTTGGAATCGAGGTTAACGAGGCGTGTCTCGCACCCCTTACTTTTGCCAGTCACGCTTATGAAGATTTTCATCTGCTGATGCCACTTTACATTTGCCGCAGGTGGACTGGAAACCCGATTGGACGGGAAGACCAGGCTCTGAAGTGGGTGCGGTCAACACGATTGAGAGATTATCCGATGCCGGCGGCAGACGAACCTCTCATTCCGCACCTGATGGACGCAGTATAATCAGGCAAGGCAAAGACCTGTCGTGCGGGAGTGTGAAAATGAAAAAGACGTCAGTATTGGCCGCATCAGCAATCGGGCTGCTCTCCCGTTTTCGGAAGGACGAAAGCGGCGCGACGGCCATCGAATACGGGCTGATTGTCGGGCTGCTAGGTTCGGTCATCATCCTGGCAATGGTGCCCCTCGGGACCACTATCCGTGATGACGTATTCGGAACGATCTCAAGCGCCCTGGACGGCGCGGCAGAGTAAGTTTCAGATCTCCGATCAGCTTTCCGATTTTGCAGTGCTTTTTCAGAACCCGGTCAGATTTTTCTCTCTGAAACCCCAAGGGCGTCGGCCAGTCTTGTTTTTGCCGAACCTGGCCGCAGGGGCTTTTGCTGGCTCTCATGCGGGGCCCATCCCGACAAGGTGATCAACGTGAAGGTGGCCCTGATGCGGCCGTCTGCATCCGCATGGTCCTGCGCGTAGATTTCAGCCGCACGCAACAGCGCCGCGCGCGGCAGCGGACGCGCCGCACTCTGCTTCAGAACCGATGTTGCTCCCATTTCCTGCAGATCGCGCAACAGTGCGAACATCGTGTCATAACGCACGGTGATCGTGTCCATGTCCGTGACCGGCAAGGAAAACCCGGCGCGCTGGAGCAGGCTGCCAAGATCGCGGGTGTCGGCAAAGGGCAAGACCCTGGCTGCCGCCCCACCGGTTGTTTCCAGCTCCGCGCGTGTCAGGCTGTCGCGCAGTTCGGTGAGCGTTCCGGCACCGGGCAAAACAGCCAGAAACAGACCGTCCGGCGCAAGTGCGCGCCTGATCTGTATCAGGCTTCCCGGCAGATCGTTGACAAGATGCAGATTGAGAGCCGACACGATCAGGTCGACCGACTGATCTTTCAACGGAAGAAGCGCGTCGTCGAACACGAGATCAGGCGCCGGGAGGTGCGGGTCGGCAAAAAACAGATCGGCACGCAGCAGCCGTTCGGCCTTGCCGGTCTCTGCGATCGCCCTTGAAATGCGGCCAGTGTGGCCGCCAAGGTCGACCGCTGTCTCGAACCGCCGATTGATCAGCAGGAGGCGGTCCCTGAGATCGTCGGCGACATTTGCCAACAGGAAGTCAGCCCCGGGCTTTGCGCGCTTCAGCGCGCGCTGGCGCCTTTTTTTCAACAAGGCGCGGTCAAACAGATCGGTGTGCGCGTTCACGTCGGGTCCGGTCGGTAATCGTGTTTAGCCGTCACTTAGGACATCTGGGTTTTGAGGTCAAAGCCGTGCGTTCTCAAAAAAGAGTTCAAATCGAAGGGTATCAATTATAAGTTGTTCTCTGTGCCGGACGCACTTTGAGGGATGGGTCACTTGATTTTCATGCGAGAAAAGCTGTCGAGCGTTTCCTCGGGCGCGCTCAACGGAGCTGTGAACGCCCTTTTGCCGCTCCGGTGTCTTTGCTGCGACCGGAGGGTGGGTTCGGACGATGGGCTGTGTCCTGTGTGCTGGCACGGCATGGCCTTCATCGAAAAGCCGGTCTGCCACAGGTTGGGGACACCCTTTGCCTATGATGTCGGTGAAGACACCTGGAGCCCGCGCGCGATTGCGTCTCCACCGGTCTTTGACCGGTTGCGGTCGGTCGCCTTTTACGAAGGGTCTGCACAGCGGCTCGTGCTTGCATTCAAGTTTGGCGGCAGGCGGGAACTTGCCCGTCCCATGGGTAAGTGGATGAGCAATGCCGGACGGGAATTCCTCAGCCCCGACTGCCTTGTCATACCGGTCCCGCTGCACTGGGTTCGCATGATCTCCCGCCGGTTCAATCAGGCGGGCGCACTTGCACAGGTCGTTGCGGCGGAATGCGGCGCCACCTATGAGCCCGACCTTTTGAAACGGCGGAAGCGGACCCGGCGACAGGTTGGTCTGTCGGCCAGGGAAAGACAGATAAACGTCCGCTCTGCATTCGACATAGACAAAGCCCGGCTGGAGCGTCTGCAGGGCCGTCACGTTGTTTTGATTGATGATGTGATGACCACCGGCTCGACGATCACGGCATGCACCAAAACCCTTCTTTCGGCGGGCGCGGCGTCTGTCGATGTTCTCACCTTTGCATTGGCCGATCCCTCGCGCAGCGACGCAAATGCTGAAACCCTGCCCTGAAACAACGCTTTGCGTCTTGTGTTTCGGCAATCTGCACGCATATATCGCCCGACTTCGAATTGCGCTGCCGCGATCGCCGGCGGTCACACAGAATGATGGGACGTCGAAATGGCCAAGGTGGAAATTTATACACGGCAACTTTGCGGATTTTGTACCGCAGCCAAACGCTTGCTGGACAAGAAGGGCGTGGACTATACCGAGTATGACGCGACCTTCGACGGCGGCCTGCGCAAGCAGATGATCCAGAAGGCAAACGGCCGCTCGACCTTCCCGCAGATCTTTGTCGGGCAGACGCATGTCGGCGGCTGTGACGATCTGCACGATCTGGAACACTCCGGCAAACTGGACGCTCTGCTCGCTTCCTGATTAAGTGTCCGGACAAGGGATTTCCATTGGTCCGGACAAAGCGAACGAATGACCGTTATTGTTGCAGCCTGCATCCAGCTTCGAAGTGGCAAGGACATTTCGGAGAACACCGCATGCGCGGAAGAGCTGATCAGGGCGGCCGCCGGTGACGGGGCCACACTTGTTCAGACACCCGAGATGTCGAATGTCCTGGTGCGGAGCCGTGAAGAGCTGATGGTGCGCATCGATGTTCTCGACCGTGATCCATTCGTTGCCATGGCCCGCCGGGTGGCTGCAGAGCTCGGCATCTTCCTCCATGTCGGATCGGTTGCCGTTCTTCTGGACGGGGGCAGGGCCGCGAACCGGGCGGTGCTGATCGCGCCCACCGGCGCGGTTGTCGAGACCTACGACAAGATCCACATGTTCGATGTCGATTTGCCTGGCGGAGAGAGTTGGCGGGAGTCGTCGACATATAGGCCCGGCGGACGGGCGCCCGTCGTTGATCTGCCATTCGGGAAGCTCGGAATGGCCATCTGCTACGACATTCGATTCCCCGCGCTCTTTCGGGCGCAGTCGCGTCTTGGAGCGGAAATCCTGACGGCACCCGCAGCGTTTACCCGGCAAACTGGCCAAGCCCACTGGCATGTGCTACAGCGCGCTCGCGCAATCGAAAACGGTGCCTACATCATTTCGGCGGCCCAGGGAGGCCGGCATGAGGACGAGCGGGAAACGTTCGGACACAGTCTGATTGTCGATCCGTGG
>JBCDEN010000785.1:0-2079 GCA_039179715.1 Pseudomonadota bacterium | reverse complement strand
CGGCAAAGTCGAACACTGGTCGTATCCGGTGAACGGTTACGGCGACTGTGAGGAATACGTGCTGGAAAAGCAGCGGGTGCTGATCGAGGCAGGCTGGCCGAAAAGCGCACTTCTCATCACCGTTGCCAAGGATATCGATAACGCCGGGCATGCGGTTCTGACCGTGCGCACCGATCACGGCGACATGATCCTGGACAACCAGGTCGAAGCGGTTCTGCCCTGGTATTCGACACCTTACCGCTACATCAAACGCCAGTCCGCAAGCTCGCCTGTAAAGTGGACCGGCATCTCCGACACGCGCGTGACCACGGTCAGCAGCGTGTCACGATAAAGATAGGGATCGGCCCTTCCGGGGCCGTCAGGACGATCCGGTCGCGTCCCCACCCTCCCCATCCCTACCACGACCGGGTCCAGGGAACCGGCCCGCCCCCGCAGGCCGGTTCCCGTTTTTTTTTGCAATGGTGTGGATCGGTTGGAGCATGGTGCGATAAGGGTGCACACTTGTCACCCGGTGCTCTATCGCTCAGATCTCGGCGAGACCGGCCTTGTAGCGGCGCCAGTTGCGCACATAGCCTTCAGCGGATTTGCGGATGTTTTCCGCCGCTTCTGCCGGGAGCGCGCGCACGATCTTTCCCGGAACGCCAACAACAAGCGAATTGTCCGGAATTTCCTTACCCTCACCGATCAGCGCGTTAGCGCCGACGATGCAGTTCGACCCGATGACGGCTCCGTTGAGAACGGTTGCCCCCATGCCAATCAGTGAATTGTCCTTGATCGTGCAGCCGTGAAGGATCGCATTGTGGCCGATCGTGCAATCGGCTCCGATGGTCAGCGGATATCCCATATCGGTGTGGAAGACACATCCGTCCTGAACATTTGAACGCGCACCGACCTTCACGGGTTCATTGTCACCGCGAAGGATTGCCCCGAACCAGACACTCGCTTCATCCGAAAGCCGGATATCTCCGATAAGGGTCGCGTTTGGCGCAATCCAGAAATTGCCGCCGTGCGGCAAGTCGGGAGCGCGTCCGTCGAGGGTAAAGATCGGCATGGGTTCAGCTGTATCCGGCAACGATAAGGGCGACATTCATGACCATGATGCCGGAACACATACTCCACATCCCTGCGATCGTCGAGGAGGCCACGAGCCAGCCAAGGGGCCTTTTTTCAATTCGACGCCCTCGGATGGCGTTGCGCATGATGATGAAGGGGCCTGCAAAGACGCACAGGAAAACCTCGATCAGAAACGCAAAGACGTTTTCGCCGGAAAAGGAAAACTTGGGCGGTTGCTTGGTGACAAGCTGATACAGGCTGCCGAGCACACCGGCCGCAACAAAGCCTGCGCTTGCTACATATCCAACGAGAAGAAGTTCGAAGTACACGCCCGTTAACCTCTTATTAACTCAACCACCCGGAAAGTGATTAACAACACCTAAACGGTCAAAAGCAAAGACTGTGCCGGACGGGCAAATGGGCAAAAACCTGGAAATCAGGCCACAATCGGCCATTCTCACGATATCCTCGACCGGGACATGTGTTCCGAATTGGGACGAACTGTCTCAGTCTAGCGCACTGGCCCATCGGGAGACAGGTCGGTGATACCTGTTTCGCTGCCCGAACCCATCAACAGCAATCCGCGCCGCTTCAGCCGGCTGATCCTCGCCATGTGCGTTCTTGGAGCCGTTTACGTCGCACAGCGAACGGCCTATTGGAGCGAAAACTGGAACTACTCCGCCTTTTTCGGCCTCCCTTCCGGTTCTGCAACGCTATCCGTCGGTCCGGAGACCTTCAAGCTTCCCCTCGCCTATATCGCATCGGCTGAGCAACGCGGCATGGCTCAAGGCGGAATAGCCAAGTTTTCGACGCTGAAAATTGACATGTCATGGCCCGGGCTGAAACCCGCCATGACCAGGCAGACATCGCCGCGTGACAGCGCGACCGGGCGCGTCTTGTCCCTTGAGCTTGAGCACAATCCCGATCGGGAAAGCATGAGGGCCCGGCTTGATCCGTTCTATCGGCGTCTGGCCCGCGGCGGCGAAGTGAATGGACCCGATGGCCTCAAGGTTCTGCAGCTGTCCG
>JBCDEN010000837.1:0-1728 GCA_039179715.1 Pseudomonadota bacterium | reverse complement strand
GCTGGACGTAGATCATGCGGTACAGAAGCCCGCGCTCCGTTCCCGCACCTCCATCATGCAGTTCGTCGGGATGAATGACGATGATCTGGCCGGGCAGTGATGCATGCGTTCGTCCGCGATACCAAAACGTCTGAACGCCATTCAATGTCAGGCCGATCGCATAGGTATCGTGTCTGTGCGGGTCGAAGCCCTTGCCTTTGAACCTTGCCTCGATCCGTTCGATCCCGTCCGTGTCAGGCGCAATCCGGATCGAGTCTCCGGCGGCGGTGCACAAACGTTCAAGACGCAGGTCCCCGTCAGGTGCAGGGTTGGTGCGGACCTTTTCCGATCTGACGCCTCTCGTGGAGTTTGCACTCATGTTTGATACCAAATTTGTCGTCGTTGTCCGTGAAGACCTGGCCGTTTGGCAGAAACTCAACGTAACAGCATTTCTGTCGACCGGAATAGCAGCCGCAAAGCCGGAGCTCATTGGCGAGGCCTATCGCGACGCCGCCGGCAACAGCTATCATTCCATGAGCGTCCAGCCAATCATCATCCTGTCTGCCGGTGCGGATCTGATCGGGAAGATCCATGTGCGGACACTGCAAAGAGACGTTAAATCAAGCCTTTACATCGAGGACATGTTTGCGACCGGGCATGACAGCGCAAACCGGGAAGTGTTCGGAAAGTTCACGCCCGAAGACGCGCGGGTTGTCGGGGTCGCCTTTCATACGGACAAGAAAACCGCTGACAAGATCACCAAGGGCGCGCGCATGCATGCCTGATACTCCCTGTCAATTCCTGCAAGATTCCACGTTGCTCCCCCTCGACTGATAGGACTGGAGCGGGCAATCTGTCGGCTGCATGAGACAGGGGAAGACATGATCGAGCCGTTCACGTTCAACACCAGCCAACGTATCGTTTTCGAAAACGGAGCAGCTGCGAAACTCGATCAGACCGCAAAGTTCTGCCTTGGGCCACGGCCCTTCATCGTCACCGACCCCGGGATTGTCGCGCTTGGCTTGCATGCACCCGCCTTGCACGCGCTGACACGGGCAGGTCTTGACGTCGGACAGTTTTCAGACGTTGTTCCCGATCCTCCAAGAGCGCTGGTCGAAAAGGCGGTCGCGGCTGCGAGACTGCACGCAGCGACATCCGTGGTCGGATTCGGCGGCGGGTCTTCCCTCGACGTTGCTAAACTCGTGGCGCTGCTTTCAAGGAGCGAAGAGGATCTGGACGATGCCTGGGGGATCGACAACGCCAGGGGGCCGCGTCTGCCGCTCGTTTTGATCCCGACAACAGCCGGCACCGGATCGGAAGTCACGCCGATATCGATCATCACGGTGGGCGAGGAAGAAAAGCGCGGTGTCGTCTCCCCGCTCCTTCTGCCGGATCTCGCCGTGCTCGATCCCCTGCTGACACTGGGCCTGCCTGCGTCTGTCACCGCTGCAACCGGGATCGACGCCATGGTCCACGCGATCGAGGCCTATGCCTCCAAATCGGCGAACAACAATCCGGTTTCACGCATGCTGGCCGTCGAAGCGCTGCGCCTTCTGGGCGCGAACATCGAAACGGCCGTCACGACACCGGACAACGAAGACGCCAGAGGCAGCATGTTGCTCGGGTCAATGTTTGCCGGTATGGCGTTCGCCAATTCACCTGTTGCGGCCGTCCACGCGCTTGCCTATCCGCTCGGCGGCACCTTCCACATTGCCCACGGGCTTTCGAACGCCCTGGTCCTGCCGCATG
>JBCDEN010000578.1:0-3254 GCA_039179715.1 Pseudomonadota bacterium | reverse complement strand
ATGCCTTTGCGGATCCTGGCCGCATCATCAAGCGAAACGGGCACTTCGATCAGGGCATCCATCGCCTCGCGCACGGGCAGGACGAACTCCTCGACAAGCGCTTCGACAGCCTCGCCCTCACCCCGTTCGGCCGATACTTCGATTATCTCTTCCAGGTCAACGAGGTCGTCTTCGCCGAAGGGGCCGACCAGAAGACGGCGCAATTCGGTGACGTGGCCACATGTGCCAAGGCGGCGTCCGAGATCGCGCGCCAGGGCGCGCACATAGGTGCCCTTGCCGCATTCGGCCTCGAAGACGGCGCGGTCCTTGTCGGGGCAGTCCACCAGATCCAGACGATGCACGTCGATCGGACGTGCCTCCAGGTCCACCTCTTCCCCGTCTCTAGCAAGATCATAGGCGCGTTCACCCGCCACCTTGATCGCAGAAAACTTGGGCGGCACCTGCATGATCGTACCGGTAAAGTCGGTCAAGGCGGCCGCAATGGCATCCGCAGCAGGACGCACATCGGACGTGGCGGTCACCTCGCCCTCGGTGTCGTCCGTATTGGTCTCCGCACCCCAGGTGACCTCGAACCGGTAGACCTTGCGTCCGTCCATGACGAAGGGAACGGTCTTGGTGGCTTCACCGAAGGCAACCGGCAACAGGCCGGACGCACGCGGATCGAGCGTACCTGCATGGCCGACCTTTTGCGGCGAAAAGATCCGCTTGATCCTGCCGAGCGCCTCGTTGGACGTGATGCCGTAGGGCTTGTCGAGCACAAGCCAGCCGTTGATGGCGTTCTTCTTCCGCTTGATCTGTTTCTGGCGTGCCATGTTGAATTCGTTTTTTGAACAGCCAAGCTGGCGGATCTGCAGCCACCCGCTTGTCACCCCGGTTCGAGCATCGCGAGAGACCGGGGTCCAGTGCTCCCAGTCTTCTCGCCGTGTCTAAAATCTCAAGTCAAGGACTACTGGATCCCTGCCTGCGCAGGGATGACAAGCAAAGAAATTCAGTCTCGCTGCAGGCAAAATCAGTCCTCGCGGGTTTCGTCCTTGCCGAGATCCCGCGACACGCCGGGCGAATGCAGCAGCGTGCCGATGCGGTCGTCGTCGTCGAACCGGGTATCCAGGACGAAACGCAGGTCCGGCATGTATTTCATGGTGAGACGCCGGGATACCTGTCCGCGCAGGTACTTGGCGCTGCGGTTGAGTGCCTTTTCAACCCGCTCGGCGTTCTTGCCGCCAAGCGGCATCACGAGACAGGTTGCAAGCCTCAGGTCCGGCGTCATGCGGACTTCCGGGATGGTCACGATCGCACCGTCGAGATCCGGATCTGAAAACTCGCCACGTGTGAAGATATCGGACAGCTCCTTGCGCACCGTTTCGCCGACCTTCAACTGGCGCTGCGACGGGCCACGGCTGTCCTGAACATTGTGTCTAGCCATTTGTGTTCCTGACCAGGATCATCCATTGACCCTGAAAGCGGCAGCGCCGGCGCGATCCATCTGAATCCCGCCGGCGCTTCTGCCTGTATTTCTGTTCCGGCGGTTAGAGCGACCTGGCGATCTGCTCGACGCGGAAGCATTCGATGATGTCCCCGGGACGCATGTCCTGGTACTTGACGAAGTTCATGCCGCATTCCTGTCCGGACTCGACGGTCTTGACCTCGTCCTTGAAGCGCTTGAGCGTTCCGAGCTCGCCCTCGTGGATCACGACGTCGTCGCGGATCAGGCGCACATTGGCTCCGCGTTCCACGACCCCTTCGGTGACCAGACAGCCCGCGACCTTGCCAACCTTCGAGATGTGGAAGATCTCCTTGATCTCCGCATTTCCGAGGAAGGTTTCGCGACGTTCGGGCGACAGCAGGCCGGACATGGCCGCCTTGATGTCGTCGACGAGATCGTAGATCACGTTGTAGTAGCGGATCTCGATGCCGTCGCGGGCCGCAGCCTCGCGCGCCTGCTTGTTGGCGCGCACGTTGAAGCCCAGGATCGGGGCATTGGAGGCGGCTGCCAGCGTGATATCGCTCTCGGTGATACCGCCGACACCCGACAACAGGATACGCGCGCCCACCTCGTCGGTTCCAAGTTCGTGCAGAGCGTGCGCAATCGCTTCCGCAGACCCCTGCACGTCCGCCTTCAGCACCAGCGGGAATTCCTTGCGGCCGGTTTCCTGCAGGCGGTTCATCATCTGCTCGAGTGAACCGCGTGCGCCTGAGGCGACCACGGAGGCTTTCTCGCGGATCTGACGCTGGCGGTAGTCCGTGATCTCACGGGCCCGTGCCTCGTTGTCGACAACCGCGACAAGGTCACCTGCGGCAGGTGTTCCCTGGAAACCGAGAACCTCGACCGGTTTGGCCGGCCCGGCTTCCTTCACCTGCTTGCCGTTCTCATCAAGCATCGCACGGACACGGCCCCACTCGGACCCGGCGACAAGAATGTCGCCCGGCTTGAGCGTGCCCTTTTGAACCAGAACGGTCGCAACCGGTCCGCGTCCGCGGTCGAGCTGCGCCTCGATAACGATACCTTCCGCGGTCCGGCGCGGATTTGCCTTGAGTTCGAGAACCTCGGCCTGCAGCAGGATCATCTCCAGCAGCTTGTCGAGATTTGTGCCATTGAGCGCGGAGACTTCCACGTCGATGACATCACCGCCCATGGATTCCGTCACAAGCTCTTCGCTCAGAAGCTCCGTGCGAACCCGGTTCGGATCGGCACCCGGCTTGTCGGTCTTGTTGATCGCCACGATGATCGGGGCGTCGGCTGCCTTGGCATGCGCAATCGCCTCTTTCGTCTGAGGCATGACACCGTCATCGGCGGCGACGACAAGGATCACGATATCGGTCGACTTGGCACCGCGTGCCCGCATCTGCGAGAACGCCGCGTGGCCCGGCGTGTCGATGAAGGTGATCTTCTGACCGTCCTGATCGATCTGATAGGCGCCGATATGCTGGGTGATCCCGCCGGCTTCGCCGGATACCACCTTGGATTTGCGGATCGCGTCCAGAAGGGAGGTCTTGCCGTGATCGACGTGACCCATGATCGTCACCACCGGAGGACGCGGCTGCAGTGTTTCTGTGTCATCTTCCCTGGTGAACAGACCTTCTTCAACATCGGCCTCGGAGACACGCTTGACCGTGTGCCCCATTTCCTCGGCGATCAGCTCCGCCGTGTCGGCATCGATGACGTCGTTGATCTTGAGCATCTGCCCCTGCTTCATCAGCAGCTTGATCACGTCGACCGCGCGCTCCGCCATGCGGTTGGCGAGTTCCTGGATGGT
>JBCDEN010000659.1:0-2797 GCA_039179715.1 Pseudomonadota bacterium | reverse complement strand
GATTGACGTTGTGCTGCGGCACAGGCTGGGAGACAGCGTCTGGCTGGAAGCCGATCTTGCCGAAGGCGATGTTGTCGTGAAGGACGGTGCCTTCAAGGTCAGCCAGGGTGTTGCCGTCGCCGTCGAGGTCGCGGAGCGTGCCGATGGATGACATGGCTGCGGACAGGCTGACGCGCGACAGGCTTGGCTTCGCAGCCATCTTTGTTGGCCGCCCGATCCTGGCGCTCGTGCTCAATCTGCTTGTGATCATCGCCGGCATCACCGCGCTCAACGGCGTGGAAGTGCGGGAGCTTCCGAACGTTTCCAACCCGGTGATATCGGTCCGTGCCACGTATCCCGGCGCTGCCGCCAGCACGGTCGACTCCGAAGTGACCAGCGTTCTGGAAGATGCACTCGCCCGGCTTGAGGGGCTGGAAAACATCTCCGCCACATCCTCCTACGGCAGTTCCAGTCTGACGCTGGAACTCAACCCATCCACCGACGTGACCAACGCGGCCAATGACGCCCGGGATCTCGTCTCGCGCGCACAACGCAATCTGCCTGACGATGTCGAAGACCCGACTGTTCAAAAGAGCGATGCGGATGCGGATCCGATCATGCGCCTTGCCCTCAGCGGAACGCTGCCTCTGACGGAGCTGACCTCGCTCGCGGAAGGCATCGTCTCGGACCGGCTGCTCTCCATCGACGGCGTGTCGGAAGTGCAGGTCGCGGGCGACTACGCCCGGATCATGCGCGTGACCTTTTTTCCGGTCGCCCTTGCCAGCCGTGGCATTTCCCTTTCAGACATGCGCGCGGCCCTTGCCAGCGCCAACCTTGATATCCCGTTGGGTGCGCTGGAAACCGGAACGCAGGAACTTGTCGTCAGATCGGTCGCCTCAACAACGACCGAGGCCGCCATTTCCGCAATCCGGCTCAACCGGGAAACAGTGATCGGAGATGTCGCCTTTGTGCAATTCACGTCCGACGATCCATCGGTCATCACCCGCATTAACGGTCAGCCCGCCGTCGGTTTGAACATCATCCGCCAGTCCCATGCCAACACGCTGTCTATTTCCAACGCGGCGCGTATTGCCGTGGCAGGCCTGCAGGAAGATCTGCCGGACGGCGCTCAATTGATGATCGTGGCCGACGACGGAGTGTTTGTTGAGCGGTCCATTTCAGGCGTCGTCACCAGCATTGCCATGGCAATCGTGATCGTCGTTGCTGTGATTTTCCTGTTCTTGCGGTCGCTGCGGGCGGTCGTCATACCTGCCGTTGCCGTTCCGATAGCGCTCACCGGGACCCTCGGCGCGATCTGGGCCGCGGGGTTTTCCGTCAATACGATCACCCTGCTCGCACTTGTCCTGGCCACGGGAATGGTCGTCGACGATGCCATCGTGGTTCTGGAAAACATCGTGCGCCGCCGCAGGCAGGGTCTCGGCGCATTCGCAGCGGCGGCCGTCGGCACCAGGGAGGTCTTTTTCGCGGTCATTTCCACGACAGCCACGCTTGCCGCCGTCTTCATCCCGATCTCCTTTCTTCCGGGACAGGCTGGCGGCATCTTCGGTGAATTCGGCTTTGTCCTGGCGTTTGCCGTTGCGCTTTCCTCCTTCGTCGCACTCACATTGGCGCCGGCCCTCTGCGCCTTCGTCGATCCGGGCAAGCCGGATCCCGATCGAGACCATCATGAAAACGACGCCAAAGACAGTCCTCTCCTGACGGGGTTCGGCAACCTGATCAGCTTCATCTTGAAGGCGCGCTACATTGTCCTTTTTTGTGCGCTGGCTTTCGCCGGAGGGTCCCTGGCCCTTTACGGCTCCCTTCCCCAGGAAATCACGCCATCGGAAGATCGCGGCACGGTGATGATCGCGTTGAGAACGCCCTCCTCCGCGAGCCTCGACTATACGAGCCAGCAGGTGGCCCGCGTCGAAAAAATCCTCGAACCGCTCGTTGCCTCCGGCGAAGTTGTGGCTGTCCAGTCCCTGATCGGCCTGCGATCGACAAGTTTTGCCCATGTCTTTGTCCGCCTGGCACCGTGGGAGGACCGTGCGCGCAGCCAGCAGGAAATCGCGGCACAGATACAGGGACCGGTCAGCCGCATCCCGGGCGCGTTCATAGCGCTGCGTGCCTCGAACAGCCTCGGCATTCGAGGGGCCGGACGGGGCGTCCAGTTCGCCGTTGTCGGCAAGGAATACGATGTTCTCGGCGACCTGACGAGCGACCTGATCGCGAAGATGGACGGCGACCCGGCCTTCGCGAATGCGCAACTCGTCAACGAGGTCAACCAGCCGCAACTCCTGCTGGAAGTCGACCGTGACCAGGCCGCCAACCTCGAAATCGAGCCAAGGGATGTGATCGAGACACTCAACACGGTCATCGAGGGCTACAAGGCTTCGGAGATTTTCCTGAACAACGAGACCGTCGAGGTTCGGCTGGAACTGGGCGGGCGGCCGATCAACGATCAGGGTGATCTGGAAAACACCTTCCTGCGCGCCGGCAACGGCCAGTTCGTTCCGATTTCATCCGTCGCGACCCTTTCGGTTGCGGCCTCCGCTTCCACCTTGAGCCGGGAGGCGCGCGAGCGCGCAGTCACGGCCCAGGCCAATCTGGGAAGTGGCGTCGATCTTGGAACCGCGGTTGACCGCCTCAAGGAAATCGCACCGGATATACTCGGCAACGAGGGCCGTCTTGTGTTTCTCGGCGAGGCCGCCACTCTAGAAACGGGCGAGACGACAACGCTGCTGGTGTTCGGGGCCGCCATCCTGATCGTTTTCCTGGTGCTCTCGGCACAGTTCGAGAGCTTTTCCAGTTCCCTGAT
>JBCDEN010000860.1:0-1511 GCA_039179715.1 Pseudomonadota bacterium | reverse complement strand
TGAAGTGGCTGGCGCTCGCCTATGTGCTTGAAGCCGCGCTTGTCACCTATGTTCCGGCAAACCTGATCGCAGGCGTTGTCGGCGGTGAAGGCATCGGGTCCATTGCGATTTCCGCGCTGGTCGGCATGCCGGCTTACCTGAACAGCTATGTCGCACCGCCGCTGCTGGCGGGCCTTATGGAACAGGGAATGAGCGCAGGCGCTGGGATGGCTTTCATGATCGCCGGAGCGGTCAGTTCGATCCCAGCCATGGCGGCGGTCTGGTCGCTGGTCAAGCCACAGGTGTTTGCGACCTATCTCGGTCTTGGCTTTGTTGGAGCGGTCCTTTCCGGCCTGATTTTCCAGCTCGCAATCTGAGGCTCGCTGATGCAGACCCACATCTCCATTACGGTCGCTCCACATGACGATGCGAGCCGGAAGCTGCTGGTTCCCGTCGGCCTGCCGACCCCGCACCAGATGCCGGTTCACTTTGATGTGGCCGGCGGGAAATATACCCTGACCGGAGAAACATCGACGGGGCAGATCGTTGCGGTCGTCGCGCCTGTGCCGGGGCAACCCGTGGATGTCAGCTACAGGTATGCCGATGGTGGGCCCGGCTATCCGGAGAGCATCTTTAAACCGCACGAGAACAGGTACACACGGGCAGCGGAGGCTCTTGTCTTTGACGCCATCAATATTGCCGAGACGCAGCCGGACGGTCACGCCGCGATCCAGGCGCTGGTGAATTCCTGCGCCGAAAAGTTCCGATACGGACATGCCGACATCCGCTTCAACGACGGCTGCGACGAGGTGCCTTACCTCTCCTGCGGCCTGACCGAAGGGTCGTGTGTCGACATCAACACCTATCTGATCGCATCACTGCGCGCTGCCGGGTTCGAGGCGGGCTATCTCACCGGATATTTTTTTCCCAAGGAGAAGAACGGCACCTGTGAAGACGCGCATTGCTGGGTGGTGACGCGGCACGACGGCATCGTTCTGGAATGGGATATTGCCCATCACCTGAAGATGGGCACGCGTGAGATCACAAGCGGCCTCAATCCCAAACCCGGAGACCGGGTGGCCCTCGCCCATTCCATGGGATTGCGTTTTCCCGAACTCGGCATCGATTGCGAGAAACTGATCAGCGAGCCTGGCTGGGTTTCGGAGGATGGCCGTCTTCAGCCCGCCAAGCTCACGATTAACCGCGTGATCGAGAATGGTGCCGCCGCCGCTTAACGGCTTGCCGGCTCACTTGCGTTTGCGGTTGAACACCATTTTCTGGCTGGCGAGCTTCTCCTGCGGACCCGTCCAGGCATAGGCCAGGAGGGCGGGTTCCAGCTTCGACACCGTGATCCGGTGCGTGTGTTCGGGCGGATTGAAGATCATCGAACCGGGCGCGTAGACGCCCTGATGGTTTTCCGAAACCGCCCCTGACAGACAGATGTAGCTCTCCGAAATGCCGCTGTGCGCGTGGGACGGATAAACACAGCCGGGTGCAAACAGAACGAGGCCAAGGATGACCTCGGTCGTGAG
>JBCDEN010000835.1:0-1732 GCA_039179715.1 Pseudomonadota bacterium | reverse complement strand
TAATCCGGGTTGTTCCGCGTGAAATTCCTCAGGCGGGGGTACTGTATCTCACCATCTTCGACGACCGCATTTCCGGCGTCATCGCGTTCCGGTTCCAGCGTAAAGACCGACAGACCCAGAAGATCGCTGTAGTTCTCAAAACCCACGTACTCGGTCGGGTTGGGCGAGGCCAGCCGCTGGTTCGTCAGCGAGAAGGCGAAGGCCAGGAAGAACGGCAGGATGATGAAGAGGGCAATCAGACCCGAGCCGGGCAATGCCATCAGCCATCCCGCGCGGTCTGACCGCGTCAGTTTCGAAGCCATGAGACCAGTTCCTTGAAGCTATATGCTGCCCGACAGTGCGCCGGGCAGCCAGGAGAGGATGAGCTTAGTGGCCGTAGCCGCCGTTGCTCTCGATATCCTCATTGATCTCATCGACCGCGGCATCCAGCGTATCGGCGACATCTGCGCCGTTGGCGATGTCCGAAAGCGCTTTCTCAAACACTTTGGCTTGCACGATGTAGCCTGGCGTAACAGGGCGAACGAGCGCTTGGGCCTCGGAAAGACCATAGAACACCTCAAGCGAACCGCCCGGCGCATAGTTCGCGGTGTCTGCAGCTGCGCTTGCCGTGGTGGGGATCAGGCCGGTGCCGTCCGAGAAGGCGGCGAACCACTTGTCCTGAAGCGCGAACTCGATGAACGCCCGTGCGCCATCCGGGTTGGCAGAGGTCGCCGAGACACCAAACTGCCAGGAAGCAGCGCCAATAACCGAGCCATTGCCGAAGTCAGGTGCCGGCAGAAACAGCGCGTCATCGCCAAAGGCTTCGACAACAGGCAGGGCTGCCCAGTTGCCGTTCCACGCCATCGCGTACTTTCCGTCCAGAAGACCGGTTTCGCGGTCAGCGGCGTCCTGGCTGGTGCCGGGCACATAGCCGTTTTCAAAGAGCCCCTGCCACCATTCGCCGAATGCCAGCGCTTCGTCACCGTTCAGAACACCTTCAGCCGTCTGATAGGTAGAACGGTCGACGATATCGCCACCAAAGCTCTGCAGGAATGGTGAGAAAGCGTAAGGGTACCATTCGCCTTTCCACGCCATGCCGAGGTCGAGCGCGTTTTCGAAGTCGCCGGACGCCTGGATCGCCGCCAGCGCGCCGTTGAATTCATCAAGGCTCCAAGGCTCGTCCAGCGTCGGCACGCGGATTCCATATTTTTCGAGCGTCGAACGACGGGTGGTCAGGGCGACGGCAGCGTCCCAGAGGCCGACCGAATAAACCTCACCGTTCCAGCGACCGATCGGGCCTGGCAGGTATCCGTCAAGCTTGGCTTCGTCGATGCCCAGCGGCTGCATATAGTTCGCCCAGGCCCAGTTCGGCATGACCGGCCCGTCGACGTCGAGGATGTCGGGAAGCTCTCCGGCCAAAGCTGCTGCGCCCACGGCATCATTGTACGCAAGCTGCGGGAAGGTCTCGATAACGACTTTCCAGTCCGACTGGCTGGCGTTGAATTCTTCGACCAGTTGGTTCACCAGCGCTTCTTCTGCGTTTGCGGAACCCGCGCCGTGATACCACAGGCTCAGCTCGGTCTGTGCCGAGGCTGCCCCGGCAATGCTTGCCGCGACAAGTGCGGCAAAGGTCACTCCCAATTTCATGTCTCTGTCCTCCCATTGAGATTGATGATGTTGTCCTTGTTCTCGGCCCGAGGGGCGATCAGGGACGCGCGGTGCTTTATTTCGCCGCTGATTTTGATGGGTGCAT
>JBCDEN010000699.1:0-2574 GCA_039179715.1 Pseudomonadota bacterium | reverse complement strand
CGCCGTTCTGATAGCGCTCAACGATTTGTTCTCGACTGTAAAAACAGGTGCGGGCATGCTTGTGCGGGTTGTTCATTCCATCGATCCTGACGCTGATTGTGTTTTGTCACCAACCAGTCTCAGATCTTCAATGCGAGTGAACAACCTTTTTAGAATCTACACCTAGGTCATACCCGCAACCATGAGCGCGAATGCCTGCACCAGCGCGACTTCCTTCAGCCGGTCGAAACGCCCTGACGCACCGCCGTGGCCGGCTTCCATGTTTGTCTTCAGCATCAACAGGCTGTCGCCGGTCTTTTCGGCGCGCAGTCTGGCGACCCACTTGGCGGGTTCCCAATAGGTCACGCGCGGATCCGTCAGTCCGGCCACCGCCAGGATCGCCGGATAGTCCTTTGCCTCGACGTTGTCGTAGGGCGAATAGGAGGCAATGTATTCATAGGCAGTCTTGTCTGTGATCGGGTTGCCCCATTCCGGCCACTCGGGAGGGGTCAGGGGCAGGGTGTCGTCAAGCATGGTTGCCAGGACGTCAACGAACGGCACTTCGGCAATGATGCCCCCGAACTTCTCGGGCGCGATATTGGATATCGCACCCATCAGCATTCCACCTGCAGATCCGCCCTGGGCCACGATCCGCGCATGGGACGTGAACCCTTCCACAACGAGATGATCAGCCGCGGCGATGAAATCGGTAAAGGTGTTCTTCTTGGTTTCCCGGCGGCCGTTCTTGTACCAGCGGAACCCCTTGTCCTTGCCGCCCCGGATATGGGCAACTGCATAGACGAAACCCCGGTCCACAAGCGACAAGGCATTGGTGTTGAAGCTCGCCGGGATGGTGATGCCGTATGAGCCATAGCCGTAAAGCAGCAGGGGGGCGGAGCCGTCGAGTTTCGTGTCCTTGTGATAAAGGATCGATACCGGCACTGTCTCGCCGTCTGCGGCGGGCGCCATCAGCCTGCGCGTGACGTAGTCGCCGGCATCGTGGCCGGAGGGCACTTCCTGTTCCTTCTTCAGAACGCGCGCGCGCGTCTCGATGTCGTAGTCGAAGGTTTGCGACGGCGTTGTCATCGACGAATACGTGAAGCGGATGGCAGTGGTGTCGAATTCATAACCGCCGCCAAGACCCAGGGAATAGGCCTCTTCATCGAACTCGACCGAATGCTCGATATTGTCGGCAAGACGCCGGATGACGATGCGCGGCAATCCGTCTTCGCGCTCCAGCCTGGTCATGAATGTCTTGTAGACGCAATGCGACAGGATCAGGCAACCGGGCTTGTGCGGGACAAGGTCGGTCCAGAATTCCCGGCCCGGTGTCGCCTTGGGTGCGGTGACGATCTTGAAATCTTCAGCATTCCCGAGATTGGTCAGGATGTAGAGGGTGTCACCGTGATCATCGATCGAATATTCAATGCCGGTGTCGCGAGGTGCAATCAGCATTGGAGGGGTTTCAGGGAGGTTGGCCGGGATCATCCAGACTTCCGACGTTTCGTGATCATGGATGTCGATGATGATCGTTTCGCCGGACTGGGTCTTGCCGACACCCATGAAGAAGCCGGCATCGGTCTCTTCGTGCACAAGCACATCTTCGGACGGATCGGTTCCCACCTTGTGCCTGAAGAGCTTCGACGGGCGATGGTTGTCGTCCAGGCGAATGTAGAAGACAAAGCTGCTGTCGGAGGAAAAGACACCGCCGCCGGCGGTGTCCACGATGCTGTAATCGAGGTCCTTGCCTGTTTCCGTATCGCGCAGCTGGAGTGAATAATACTCCGAGCCCTTGTCGTCATAGGCCCATGCGAGCAGCTTGTGATCCGGAGACTGGCTGGCACCACCGATCCGGAAATAGGCCTTTCCTTCGGCTTCCTTGTCGCCATGCAGGAGCACGGTTTCCGCGCCGCCGCCGCGCGGTGTGCGGAAGAAGATCGGTTGCTGGCCGCCGGTTTCGAATTTCATGCCATAGGCAAAGGGGCCGTCGGGAGAGGGGACGGAGCTGTCGTCTTCCTTGATGCGGCCGCGCATTTCCTTGAAGAGCGTTTCCTGCAGGCCGTCCGTCGGCTTCATCACCGCGCCCTGGTAGGCGTTTTCGGCCTCCAGGTAGGCGCGGATATCAGAGTCCAGAACGGCAGGGTCGCGCATCACCTCCTGCCAGTTGTCCGCACGCAGCCAACCATAATTGTCCTGCCTGGTGATACCGTGGATTTCGTGGGTTTCGGGGCGTGCCTGTGCACGCGGGGGAAGAGCATCCTGTTTCATGCGCAAGGAGGTAGGATTTTTGTGTTTTGTTGGCAAGTGACATTGTTTTCAGAATTGCTGCCGAAACGGCCTTTCGGCTTTTGCATGACAGACCGGTTCAACGCCTGCTAGGCTGACATTACGTAAAGTAGTTTTTTGCCGGGGGAGGATGTCATGTACCGGATGGTCCTGAGTTGTGCAGCTGCCGTGATCGCGTGTCTTACCGCCGCGCAGGCGGAAACCATGCCCTTGCCGGACAGCCTGATCGGCCTGACGAGCCCTGAAGGGCAATCCATGCTCATGGGATCGGAGGCGAGCAACGACTACTTTCCGCTGAGCATTCACTTT
>JBCDEN010000617.1:0-3057 GCA_039179715.1 Pseudomonadota bacterium | reverse complement strand
GTGGTCCGCGATGATCAGGTGATCGTTGACGATCGAAAATGTCAGTTCCGCGGGTTCGTCGATGCCGTCGACCAGCGCGATATAGCGACCCTTGGCACCCTGACGCTCAAGGGTGATGGATGGAGAAGTCGTTCCGGACATGTCTGCCTCCTGATGCGGCCCCCCGCTCATGTTTGTTACGGAGATCTCCCCCGGTCCGGATCAGGCTGACGCGGACAGGGGAGACCGGCTGTCTGGAAAATCAAACAGGACAGATCAGGGAGAGGAAAGCCCTCCCATCACCTAGGCTGCCAGATCGAAAAGCAGGAATTCCGCGTTTTCCTGCGCCGCCAGATTGATCGTGCCCGCATCCAGAAGACCGAGCCCGTCGCCGGCAGCAAGTGCCTGACCGTCGACACTGATCCTGCCCTTGATGATCTGCAGCCACACCTTCCTGCCGGAGCCGACGTCGAAGGCAACGCTCTTGTCTGCCGACAGCAGTGATGCGTAGAGGTCCACATCCTGATGGATGACCACGGACCCGTCGCGCCCGTCGCGCGATCCGATCAGCCGGAGGGTATCCTGGCGTCCGCTTTCCGGAAACGCTTTCTGCTCGTAACTTGGCGTCAGACCGTCGGCTTCCGGCACGATCCAGATCTGCAGGAAGTGAACGGGGTCCGTGGCCGAGTGGTTGTATTCACTGTGCCGCACGCCGGTGCCCGCGCTCATGCGCTGGAGATCGCCCGGACGGATCACCGAGCCGGTCCCGAGCGAATCCTTGTGCTCCAGGCCGCCGGAAACGACATAGGAGATGATCTCCATGTTCTGGTGCGGGTGGGTCGGAAAGCCGCCGGACGGCGCGACGCGGTCCTCGTTGATGACGCGCAGGGCACCGAAGCCGATATGGTTCGGATCAAAATAGGAGCCGAACGAAAAGGTGTGCTTGCTTTTCAGCCAGCCGAAATCGGCATCACCGCGGGCGTTTGACGGACGTAAGATCTGGTTCATGTGTCAATCCTTTCCCAAATTGTGGCACGGGCATCCCGCGCGCTGTTGGGCCTAAGATTGTTATGAATGTCTGATCAGACAATCGCCTGGAAATTTGACGATTAGTCATCGATTTTTGAACAATCGCTACTGCACGGATTTCGGCAGATCCGCGCGCAGGCGATTGTGTTCCGCGATGGCGCGGGACCGGTCAGTGTCGACGGTCACCGGTTTTCCGCTCGGAGAAAACGCGGCCTTGAACGTGAACGCGTCTGCGGTCGGTCCGTCATCGCCGAGAAGTTCCAGGCGCTCGACGGCCTCGTCCCAGTCCGGCTGATGCTCCTTGGGCACCCACCACAGGACGTAGGGCGGATATTCGGCGGTGTTGCTCTCAAACAGGGGGCCGAGGCGCATGATCTCGGCATGTGCGCCGCGATAGACGGCGGCGAGCGCGGATTCCAGGTCCTGCCAGAGCGAGATCGTCGACGGGGCAAAGCCGTCTCCATTATCGGTCCAGTATTTTGGAAAAACCTGTTCGCCCCAGATCTCCGTGCCGGCTTCGTCCTCATATCCGGCACGCGCAATGAACCCGTCGGCCCGTTCCATCGCGGCCCAGATCGCGGCTTCGCTGCTGAAGAATTCGTCATTGACCGGATCGTGCGCACGCGTCCGGAATTGCGCAAAGGTGTAAAGCGCGAGCCAGTGTTCGGACATGTCCTCTCCCGATCCCTCAGCGTTGCACACTGTCCGCAAAACGGGAGCATATCAAGCGCCCGATTGAGGATCGGAACCGATTGTTTTGCGATCCGGCTGGCAAAACCGGTCCGGCTTGCCTTAAAAGCAACGGGTTGCATGCCGGTGATCCCGTTCGCCGGGTCTTGAAAGGACGTAAAGTTGGAAGATCTCAGTCTCGTTTCGCTCGGCCTGTTGGCGGTTTCACTTCTGGCCACCGGTGTTGTGGCCGGCATCATCGCCGGGCTGCTGGGCGTTGGCGGCGGCATCGTGATCGTACCGGTGCTCTACTACATGTTCACCGCGCTGAAGATCGACCCTTCCGTCCTGATGCATGTCGCGGTCGGAACCTCGCTGGCGACAATCCTGGCGACGGGCGCGTCCTCCGCACGGGCGCACTACAATCGGGGCAGCGTCGACACGGACCTGCTCAAACGCTGGTGGTGGGCGATTGCGCTCGGCGTTCTCGCCGGGGCGACGCTTGCAGGCAACATCTCCGGCGGAGCCCTGACGTTGGTCTTCGGCGTGGTCGCCCTTGCCGTTTCGGCAAACATGATCTTTCGAAAAGAAGGATCGCATCTTGCAGAGAAACTGCCCGGATCGCCGTTCCGCGAAGTTCTAGGCTTCCTGATCGGCGGCATTTCGGTGATGATGGGGATCGGCGGCGGAACGCTTGGCGTCCCGACGCTCACGCTGTTCAACTACCCGATCCGCAAGGCCGTCGGCACCGCGGCTGCAATCGGTCTGATCATCGCGGTTCCCGGAACGCTACTGTCAATCTATTTCGGCTTCGATCTGGACGGCAGGCCGCCCCTGTCGCTCGGCTATGTCAACCTGATCGGGTTTTTGCTGATTATTCCGGCCTCGACGCTGACGGCCCCGCTCGGTGCCCGGATCGCGCATGCCATCGACCCGTCGAAGCTGAAGCTTGTCTTCGCGCTGTTCCTCGGTTTCACCGGACTGCGCATGATCTATGACGTATTCTTCTAGTGCGGTGAATTTGAAGTTCGCATTATTGCTCCAGCAGTCTCCGAACGACCTTCAAATTCGTAAACTGCAATAGAAACATAGGCTTGCTAGTCATCTTCTTTATTCTGAAGTTCGTTCGAGGCCCGCTGCAAAGTGACTCGAACTTCAGATTCAGGTGACTGGAGCTCCTCTGCGGCGTTGCGCAGACTGTCCGGTACCCGCATCGTTCTGCGCTGCGCGCCTTGATATAAGTTCACCTGTTTCCGCCACCGGATCGCGTCTCATTGAAAAGAGATCTGGCCATCGCAGAAACGTCCGTGATACTTGGATCAAAAGCTTTCATTGGTTCAAAATCGAAATTGCCGCGATAATGCACTGCCCCATTTGGGC
>JBCDEN010000382.1:0-4758 GCA_039179715.1 Pseudomonadota bacterium | reverse complement strand
CGGTCCGGACCACAGGCATAGACATGGCTGCCCTGCCTGTAACCGCCAAGAACGTCATCAAGATCGGCGCGCGTGTCTTGATCGCTGAAATAGAGATGCACGCGGTCCCGCCATTCGAACGCGGCCAGATCCTCGAGAAAGCCGGCGTCGGCCTTGCGACTGCAGGAGTAATGCAGCTCGAATTCCGCGCCTTTCTCGTGAAGCTCATGCGCCATCGCGATCATCGGGGTCACGCCGATGCCACCTCCCATCAGGAAGGTTCTTGTTGCGCCACTGGCGAGCGGGAAATGGTTGATCGGCTTGGAAATGAAGATCTTGCGGCCCTGTGTGAATATCCGGTGGAGCAGCTTCGAGCCGCCCCGCCCTCCGTCTTCGCGCAAGACCGCGATCTGATAACGGCTGCGGTCGGCCGGATCGCCCGAAAGGGAATACTGGCGCAGGAATTCCGGTGCGACCACGATATCGAGATGCGCGCCCGCCTGCCATTCCGGCAGTGGTGCGCCGTCCAGCGCAGCAAACTCGTATTTTGTGACACCGCCGGTCATCTGCTGCGCCTTGACGATCTCCACCCGGATAACGGGGGCATCGCCGGAAATGGTGTATTCATGGGCCAGCCCGTCCGTCTCGCCCCGTTCCAGCCGCGCCTTGTATTCCTGCGCCGTGATCAGCGCCTGATAGGCTTCGATGCCCTTTTCCCGGTCCATCGGAAAGGGGAACGGCCAGGGATGCGGGGCAAGGTTGGCTGGATAGACCGCAAGCGTCTGGTCCTCGTATTTCAGATCGAGGTCTTTCTGCAGACCGCGTTCATTGACGGGCTGCTTCGCAGCGCGGTAGGCCCCGTCTTCATGAAGCTCGATGTCCCACCACCATTTTTTTACCGGGTTGCGCTCGCCGTGGCCCGCCATGTCGTCGAGCTTCGCCAGAAGCGGCGCGGCTCTGGGCACATGCATTGCCGCCCAGCGGAACGGCGCTTCGGCGAAAATCCCTTCCAGGTTCCAGGGGCAAGTCTTCATGCAGCGCCCGCACATGGCCCCGCCTTCATTGGTGATCCGGTAGGTCGTGCATTTCTGACTGTCCGATTTCCAGATCTCGTAACCGTTGAACATCAGCTTGGGTCCGGCGGTGATGGCCCCGGCCGGGCATTCGCGCGCACATTTGTTGCAAGCCTCGCAAAAGGCCTGCAGGCCGAAGGAAATCGGCTTGTCATGGGCAAGCGGCATCGTCGTCGTGACCGCACCGGACTTGAGGCGCGGTCCCAGGAACGGGTTGAGGATCACCTCGCCGATGCGGCTGACCTCGCCGAGACCGGAAAGCAGCAGCAGCGGCGGTTGCAGCACCTCGCCATCCAGCACCGTGTGCGCCTTGGCCCCGTGGCCGAGATTCCGGATCTGCTTGGCAACGATGCTGCCCAGAATGGCAAAACGCAGATAGGCCCGCATTGACTGGGAAACGGCGATCCAGTCATCGCCCGATGCCCCTTCCATCGTCTCAAAGCCCTGGTCGACCACCATCGAAATTGCCTGATCATGCGGCGGGTCGAGCGGTGCACCGGTCGCATCATGCGAATACCAGGCCCAGTCCGGGCAACGCGACACTCCGGCAGCGTCGATGCCGAGGAAATAGGACATGGCTTTCAGATTGTCCGCATTGCGCTGCGGGTCGGCCGTTGTGGCAGCAATCGCCGGTTCCGGCTCGCCGTCCTGCAAGAGAACAAAGGCCCCGAGCGCGCGCCGCTGCGCCATGGACGGGGCGGACTTGCGCGCATAATAGCCGTTTGTCGCGGCCTGCTGGTTCTTCTTGCCCATGTCGCCAAATTGGGAACGGGCGAACATGTCCGTGCGCTTCGGCACGCGGGCAATCCGCTCCTCGTCGAAATACGTCGTTGGCGTGTCGACCCGTTTCAGTTTCTCGAACGGATGCGGTCCATCGACAAAGCGGCGCTTCTGAAAGGGATCGAGGGTCTGTGCGCTCTTGGCCGTGCGATAGCCGAAACGCCAGGCAAGACCATTGATGACGGATCGCGGCTGGTCGGCCAGCGGCGCCATTGGCTCGTCATGGGAGATCTCGAACTCTGTCGTGACGGCCGCAAGCGAAAAGCCGGTGCCGATATAGGGATTGGTCAGTCCGTCGTCCTCCGTTCTCGCGAGCCCGGCGGCAACCGCGAGACGGTTGAGGTCGACATCGGACGAGGAGTGCCCGTGGGCACGGGCGTCGAATCCAAGCAACCGGATATACTGCGCGATAACGACGGCAATCTCCATTGCCCTGAGCGCTGATCGATGGTCGCCCGCGCCCTTCAGCCAGTCTTCACCCGGTTCACCGGGCCTGACCGCGCGGGGCGTCTGCACGGCGAACACCAGCGCGTGCCTGTGCCCGTCCATGTCCTTGGGCGGCGCGTTCATGGCATCGCGCAAATCCGCCATGATCATGTCGATGCCGGAAGCCAGTGTCTTGGTCTGGGTCGTGCGCAGCTTTTCAGCCAGGCGGTCGATGTCCGGGTTGCGGAAGGACTCCGCCAGCATCATTGACGGCAGGAACCCGCAGGTACCGATCATGGAAGCATCGGAGAAGTAACCAAACCCCTTCAGGTGGTTCGCACGCTCTTTCGGATCGGCCGGAACATCGGCCTGCGCAGCGTTGACGATACCGTCCCGGATCGCGTCGAGCATCGCCTGGGACTCGCTCATCGCGTTGATGATGTTTTCCGGATTGGAATTCTCAAAGGACATCTGGCGGAAGGCCGGCACCGCCTGGAGGTCAGGCATGTCCGTGCTGCGCGCCAGGCGTTCCAGCGGAAACGGTCCCAGATGCGCGGGACGCGACTTGTTGGAAAACAGCTTCACGATGCGTGCCCCCTCTCCCGCGCTCTCAAAGGCGCATCAACTGAACCTTTTCGCCCTCTGTCAGTGCGTCGATCGTCGACAGGAAGCTTTCATAGAGGCCCGGATTAATCTTGTCGGCAAAGTGATCATTCAGGTCACGCACGATCACATGGCAGGTCTTCAACTTTTCATGGCCCAGCGCGGTGAGTGCCAGTTCGGTGTAACGTTTGTCGTCATCGGGTGAGGTGCGCTCGACAAGACCGCGTTCTTCCATGGTTTTCAGGAGACGCGAAATGGCCGGGCGGGCAATACCGATATAGTCGGCAAGCGTCGATGGCGTTTTGACATTCTCCAGTCCGACACCGCACAGGACGCACCACATCAGCCGGGTGATGCCGTGTTCGGACAGCCGCTTTTCCAGCCGCGCCTCCATGATCCTTGCCAAACGGGTTACCTTGAATCCGATCCGGTTATGCAGCCGGTAGCCTTCTGTCATTCCAATCCTCGCCGACAAAGCGGTTGACTTGCTATGCACCATATTTTCTTATGCAATTAACAATGATAATTAATCAAGTTAATTACTGAGATATCAGTTTCGGGAGGGAGAGACAATGAAATTGAATGCTCAAAGTCTGCAGACGAAACTGTCTGCTGCGATGGCGTGCGCCGCTGTCGCACTTGCCATGCAGCCGGTGATGGCGGAAGAACTGAAAATCGCCCATTTCATGCCGTCCATGCATCCGATGGACCGGGGCGTCATGACACCGCTGGCAGAGGAAATGGCTGCGGCGACCAATGGCGAAATCACCATGCGGATCTACCCTTCCGGCGAACTCGGCAAAGGCCCCGTCCAGCAATACAAGCGGGTTGTCACCGGCGTTGCCGATATCGTATTCGGCATCCCGGAATATACCCCCGCGCAATTCACCAAGACCGGGCTGGTGCATATTCCAGGCCTGTTCGCCAACGGAACCGACGCGACCAACGCACTGTGGGACAATATCGGATTGATCGAGGACGAATTCGCGAAGGCGAAACTTCTCGGACTTTGGGCGAACAATCCGTCAGTGCTGATCACGCGCGAAAAGCCCGTCCATACCGTGGCGGATATGGACGGCATGAAGATCAGGACGCCAAATCCCGTCATGGCGGCGCTGGTTGAAGGCTGGGGCGGCATTCCGGTGTCGATGCCGGTTCCAGATGTCTATAACGCGATGAACACCGGCGTCATTGACGCCGTCATGATCGGTCCGTCCGGCATCCGGTCCTACAAGCTCAACGAAACCGGCAAATTCGTCACCACGAATATTCCCTCCGCGGTCGACAGCTTCTATCTTCTGATGAACAGGTCAAGCTGGGACGGTCTCTCCGACGAGAACAAGGAGAAGCTCACCGGACTGACGGGACGCGGGCTCAGCCTGCGCGGTGCGAAGGCCTTTTTCGAGGCCGGTCAAGCCGGGCTCAAACTGGCATCCGACAGCGGTCTTGAACTGATTGAAATCACGCCGGAGGCCGAAGCCGAATTCCGGGAAAAGATGGCACCGTCACTGGCCAGCGTTATCGATGAAAAGGGCAAGCAGTCCGGAAGCGATGCGCACGCGATCGTCAATGCGCTCGGTGGCCAGTAGATCGTGACACCACCTGTCCCCGAGGACACCAGCCAGCGCTCGACGGGCTGGCGCAAGCGGGTCGAGGTCCCGTTTGTGGTCGCCGGCGCGGTGCTGGTGTTCGTGCTCATGGGTCTTTCCGTCGCCGATGCCTTCCTGCGTTCGGTGATCAACAGCCCGATTTTCGGAGCGAACGACTATGCCCAGATCATACTGTCCTTCATAGTTTCGGTCAGTTTTCCCCTGTGCGTGCTGTCGGGCCGCCTGATCGCGATCGACACGCTGATGCGTTTCTTTCCAGGCACGCTGCAGGTGTTCCTCGAATGGGT
>JBCDEN010000185.1:0-7079 GCA_039179715.1 Pseudomonadota bacterium | reverse complement strand
TCGCCCGGCCAGATCCCGGCCTTCGAACCGGCCAGCCAGGCGGACCCGAGGGCCGTTGTTTCCGTTACCGTCGGACGGTCGACGGGAGCGCCCAGAATGTCGGCAAGAAACTGCATGGTCCAGTCGGACGCCGTCATGCCGCCATCCACGCGCAGAACCGGTTTTTCCGCATCCGACCAGTCCGCGCGCATGGCGTCGATCAGATCGCTGGTCTGGTATCCGACACTTTGCAGGACGGCGCGCGCGATTTCCTTCGGCCCCGTGTTGCGTGTCAGGCCGAACATGGCGCCGCGGGCATCCGCATCCCAATGGGGTGCGCCCAGCCCGACAAAGGCGGGAACCAGATAAACGTCGTGGTTCAGGTCAGCCTGTTCGGCGTGTGACTGTGTTTGTTCGGCGCTTTCGATCAGGCCCAGCCCGTCGCGCAGCCACTGCACCGCGGCACCGGCAACAAAAATCGATCCTTCCAGGGCGTAGGTGGTCTTGCCGTTCAGCCGGTAGGCAATCGTCGTCAGCATCCGGTTCTTGGAACGGACCGCCGTGTCGCCCGTGTTCATGAGCGCAAAGCAGCCCGTGCCGTAGGTCGACTTCACCATGCCCGGCTTGAAACAGGCCTGTCCGACCGTCGCGGCCTGCTGGTCGCCTGCGACACCGAGGATCGGGATCGGTCTGCCGAAAAGCTCTCCATCGGTCGCGCCGAATTCGTCGGCGCTGTCCTTGACCTCCGGCAGCAGGCTCATCGGAATGTTGAGCACCTTGCAGAGGTCCTCATCCCAACGGTTCTCGTGAATGTTGTAGATCAGCGTGCGCGCGGCGTTCGTCGCGTCGGTCACATGAACAGTGCCGCCGGTAAGCTTCCAGATCAGCCAGGTGTCGACGGTTCCGAAGACAAGTTCGCCCCGCTCCGCCCGCGCCCGCACCCCATCGACGTTGTCGAGCAGCCAGGCGATCTTGGTTCCGGAGAAATAGGGATCGAGCAGCAGGCCGGTCTTGTCGGTAAAGGTCTCCTCAAGCCCCTGCTCCCGCAATCCGGCGCAGAATTCCGAGGTCCGGCGGTCCTGCCACACAATCGCATTATAGACCGGTTCGCCGGTCGACCTGTCCCAGATCAGCGTTGTTTCGCGCTGGTTGGTGATCCCGATCGCCTCGACGCCCGCGCCCTGGTCCGGGGCCTTTTCCATGGCCTCCCGGCACACCCGCAAGCTGCTGGTCCAGATATCGGAGGGAGAATGTTCCACCCATCCGGACTTCGGAAAATGTTGCGGAAACTCCTGCTGTCCCACGCTGACGGGGCTGAAGCCGTCATCGAAGACGATGGCACGGCTTGACGTTGTGCCCTGGTCTATCGCCAAAACACATCCGGCCATGGCGCACCTCCCACTTTTATTGCTTGTTTAGATGAACTGCCGGCGCGCCCGGCAGCCTGAATTCGTCCTGACTATGCAGCAGCCCCGGTCTGGTCTGCAAGATGGCCGGACATGTAGGCGTCGAGCGCGTCAGCTTCCTGCTTGCCGAGGCGCAGCCCGAGTTTCGTGCGCCGCCAAAGGACATCCTCGGCCGTGCGTGCCCACTCCCGGTTTATCAGCCATTTGACTTCCGCTTCAAAGAGATTGGAACCGAACGCCTTTCCGAGATCGTCCAGGGAAGCGGCCTCACCAAGGATCCGCCGCGCATCCGTGCCGTAGAGGCGGATCAGCCGTGTCGCAAACGCCGTGTCCAGGAACGGATAATCGCGCTCCAGCGCGTCAACTTCGCCATCAAACGCATCGACCTGGAAATCGCCGCCGGGCAGCGGCTTCTTGTCCGTCCAGAGCCCCGTCTTGAAGGGCACGAAATCCTCAAGTTTCGCCAGCACCTGCTCGGCCAGTTTCCGGTAGGTCGTGATCTTGCCGCCAAAGACGGACAGGACAACCGGCCGGTCGTGATCGCCATCCAGCTCAAGAACGTAGTCGCGGGTCGCCGCTTTCGCGTCCTTGGCGCCGTCATCATAAAGTGGCCGGACACCCGAATAGGTGTGCACCACGTCGTCCGGCGTGATTTTCTTGTCCAGATATTCGCTCGCAGCAGCGCACAGATAAGACACCTCGTCCCCGGAAATGCGCACGTCGCTCAGGTCGTCCTGATAATCGACATCCGTCGTCCCGATCAGCGTAAAATCCTGCTCGTAGGGAATTGCGAACACGATCCGGCCATCGCCGTTCTGGAAGATGAAGCAGCGGTCGTGGTCGAACTGGCGCGGCACGATGACGTGGCTGCCCTTGACAAGGCGAATGCCGGACGTGTCGTTCTCACCGACCACGCCATGCAGGAAATCCGCAACCCAGGGGCCGGCGGCATTGACGAGCGTGCCGGCTGTGACCGTTCTCTCGTCTCCGGTCGCAAGGTCTTTCAGGGTGACTGTCCACTTGTCGCCGTCGCGGCGCGCGCTGATGCATTTGGTCCGCGTCAGGATTTCCGCGCCCCGGTCGGCGGCGTCGCGCGCGTTGAGCACGACCAGACGGGCATCGTCCACCCAGCAGTCGGAATATTCAAAGCCCTTGTGGAACAGCTTCTTGAGACCTTGCGAAAAGGGCGCCTGATCCAGCCGTACCGTTTTGGTCGCCGGCAGGCGCTTGCGCCCGCCCAGATGGTCATACATGAACAACCCGAGGCGCAGCAGCCAGGCAGGACGGAGGTCCTTGTGATGCGGCAGAATGAAACGCAGCGGCCAGGCAATATGAGGCGCGATCCCCCATAGGACCTCGCGTTCCTTGAGCGCTTTGCGAACCAGGTCGAACTCGTAATACTCCAGGTAGCGCAGGCCGCCGTGGATCAGCTTGGTCGAGGCCGAAGACGTCGCTCCGGCAAGGTCTCCCATTTCGGCCAGAAGGACGGACGCCCCCCGTCCGACCGCATCCCGGGCAATCCCGGTTCCGTTAATGCCACCCCCGATGACCAACAGGTCGTAGTCAGCCGCCATAGCCTCGTCTCCGGCTCGAATTGATATGCGCAATCATCCTGAAACGAAAATAAAGCGAAACTTTGCGAAATTCAATCAATGATTCTCTGTCGATTGCTTCCTTTGCTTTCCCGCCCCTGAAAAGGCTGGCAAAACACGTCCTCGAGCCGCCATTTTGGAAGCTTACGCCGGTTCTGAATTGCGGAACCAGGCCGCAGTCACCGGCCCATGCAGCGCTGAAAATTCCGGTGAGCATCGAAGGAAAGTGCCCCCGCGCGCTCCGATATGTAAAACACCCTTTACATTTCCCTAAAATGCGATATGGAAAGGATGCTTTACATTTTGGAGGCTTGAATATGTCAACCGAACAGGCGAATGCTCGTTTTTTCAAAGTTTTTGTCCCGGCAATGGTCATCTACGTTGCGACCACCGCTGGAATCGCGTCGCTTTCAGACCGTCACACGCTGCCGCCCTATGTCCTTTACGGATTGACGCTCGTTCCGATTGGCGCGGTTTTCGCCGCCTTTTGGGCGCAATGGCGCTTTGCCATGGAACTCGACGAGTTTCTTCGGCTGATCCAGATAAAAGGAACTCTGATCGGCGTCGCCTGCGTCATGATCATCGCATCAGGATGGGGTCAGCTCGAAAGACTGGCGGATGTGCCGAGGTTGCCTGTGTTCTGGCTCCTGCCGATTTTCTGGGCGATCCAGGGCCTTGCGACCACCTTCATTTCAAAACGCGAAGGCGTCTTTTGATGAAGAACCGCCTCAGGGCCCTGCGGACGGAGCGCGGCTGGTCCCAGTCCGTTCTCGGGGATCAGCTCGATGTGTCCCGGCAAACGATCAATGCCATCGAAGCTGGACGGTATGACCCGTCCCTACCCCTGGCATTCAAGATCGCGCGGTTGTTCGGACACCCGATCGAAGACATTTTTGACGACCAAAACTGACCGGAAGGGCAGTTCCCTATCTCGGATCGGACCGGTCATATGCGTGAATGAGGTCTATCGACGCACTGGGAAGGTCGCAGAACAGGGCGGAACCTCAAAATCTCGTCCCGCAACCGGGTATAACTCAGCTTTTCGGGCCGGGCATGATCAATGGTGATACCGCCCGTCGCATTGGCTATAAATTACGGGACGGCCGCCCCTCAATGCTCTTCCCCGTCAGGCGGTGCGTCGTCCGTCGGATCTGGTGTGCCGGCCTTCTTTTTCTTTCCGCTTGCTTTTGGAAGCGCATCCTCTTCGGCAAAGGGCGGCGTGGCGGCATGGTACGTCACCTGTGGGAACGGGATCTCGATATTCCGTTCGTCAAACACCTGCTTGATGAACTCGTTATAGGCCCGTCCGACGCTCCACTGGTCGCCCGGCGTCGTCTTGATACGCGCGCGTATGTCGATCGAACTTGCGCCGAACATGGTCACGCCGTGCATTTCCAGATCGCCGAAGATCTTTGACTTGAAATCGGTCTCCTGCAGGCGCTTGAAGGCGTCGACCATTGCCTCCTTGGCATAGGCAATGTCGGTGTCGTAGGAAACGCCGATAAGCGCGACGTGGTAGGAAAATCCGCGCATGAAATTCGACACCATGTCGACGGACGAAAACGGGATGATATGCGTCGTGCCGTCGAGGTCCCGAATGCGGACGGAGCGGATGGTGATGCCTTCGACCGTGCCCGTGATCCCGGCAACGGTGACGACATCGCCTTCGTTGATGGCGTTTTCGATCTGGATGAAGGCACCGGTTATGATGTCCTTCACCAGCGTCTGCGCGCCGAAGGAAATCGCCAGGCCGACCACGCCGGCACCGGCGATCAGAGGGCCGATATTCACCCCGATTTCCGACAGGGCCAGAAGCGCTGCCATCACCATGATGATGATCGTGAACGCGTTGCGGAACAGCTGGAACAGGGTGCGCTCGCGTGCGCTGACGATGTAACCCGCCCGCGACTGCAGGCGAAGATCGACCCAGGACATGACCGCGAGCCAGATCAGGAACGCCACCAGCAGAACCAGGATTGCGGCGCCGTAGCTGTTCACCAGCGCCGACCCGGTTTCGCTGTAGAACCAGTCGATCACCCCCAGCAAGCCCCAGATGTCCAGGAGCAAAAGGATGGTTCCGAGGAACACGACAAAGCGGATGATCTTCAACAGGCGTGGCACGAAGGCATTGAGCCGGTACTGGAGCGCCGGAAGTTTCTTATGGAGGTCCTCCGGCAGCCGGATACCGCCCTTGATCGCCCGGGTCATGACCAGAGACAGGAGCATGCCCGCCATGATGGTCACGATGGAAAGCGCGGTTGCGCGCAGAATGATCGTTGTCGCATCGAAGGGGCGCGTGACCCAGACCAGAAAGACGGCAATGATGTAGCCGTAAGCGCCGACATGCCAGAGATTGCCGAGATTGGCGAGCGCACGTTGCGCAAGCGTGGTGTGCATGGTTTCGGCATAGGCTTTCGCGCCCTCGCGGACGCCGACCCGGTTCCGCTTGATCAGCACCATCAGATAAATCATGCCGGTCAGGACAATGATGAACCGGAGCGCGTTGCCGAGCACGAACGAGACGGCGAGATTCGCGGCGGGCACCGCAAGAAAGACGCCAAAATTGTTCCAGTACATGTAGATCCGGAGCCGCGAATACCAGTAATCCGCACCGCCATCGGAAAACGGAAGCAGCCGCAGTTCCGGCCTCTTGGGTGCAAACACGAAGCGCAAGGCGACGTTCGACATGCCCGTGATGAAGAAGGCATTCAGCGCCAGGCTCTCCTGGATCGTCACGCCGGTTTGAAGACCGCCGAACCCGGTAAGAGCCACCACATATCCGACGCCAAGCCCGATCGCCACGGTGATGGCATCGATAGCGGTGGTGACCATCAGGATGCCGGCACGCATCAGCCCGCCGCCATAGCGCGCGCGCACCGACATTCTCGGATAAATCAGCCGCGCAACATACTGGGCGGCCCAGAACGCGGCATAGGCTGTCGTCAGGACGATTGCGACCTGCAGAAGCACCTCCTGCACCCGGTCCCACTTGATCGGAATGTCACCTCTGAGAACAAGCAGAAGCCCCCTGAGGGAATGACGCGAGCGGTCCAGAACGACGCCGATCTCGTCGGCAAGAGCGCGTGTATATTCCCCGACCCGGATAACGAAGCTTTGTCCCGCAGACACGGTCTCGCTCGCAGACGCCTCTCCGGATTGCTCAGGACCGCCCTCAGCCGTACCCGTTTCAGCCGCCGCCGGTTCGGCACCCGCATTCTTCTCCAGAAGATTGATCAGTTCGTCGCGGCTCTTGGGATCGTTTAGGATCTTGATGAGCGCTTCGCTTGCCTGTTTGACGTCAGGCGTTTCGCTCGCAGCGCTCCCTCCGGACGCAGCGGCACTTTCGTTCTGTGCGGCGGCAGGAAGCGCGGACAACAGAAAAAAACCGAAAAAAACAGCAAGGCACAGGCGCATGATCTTCATGTCGTATTCGCTTTGTTGATGCGCGAAGAGCGCACTCTTCGATCTCTGCACAATAGAAAGGAACCCTGCAAGAAAGATAGCCATTTGCCTTTACATTCAACGGATTTCAAAGACCAAGAAGTTGGATACGCCGCTTTTAGAAAAATTCTTAAATACGATCAACTAAATGGGTGACTATTCGGTCTTTTCGACGCCCCGTTGAAGACTACTCATGTGAACTACTGCCAACCCACTTTTCGGTAACGTAAAAATAACAATATTGACGAATTATTCCTCGTACGGAGGAAGAATGCCCAGTTCACTCATCAGGCTTGCAAAAGATGAGACTGCAGAGGCGCGGCAAAGACTGTTTGCCGAGGTCAGCAGGCTTGTCGCAACGGATCTGGAAGACAGATCCGACAGCGAGCTTGAACTGTTCGCGGAAGTCATGCTGAAGCTTTACGGCAGCAGTGCAACCGACGACCGCCTGCAGCTGGCGCAGAAACTCGCGCCCAGCACACACAGCCCGGCGGAGTTGCTCCGCAGGATTGCCAGGGATGAAGTGAAAATCGCGAAACCCGTCCTGGCCGAAAGCCAGAGACTGACAAGACAGGATCTGCTCGACCTCGTCGAACAGGTGAGCGAAGAACACATTCAGGTCCTGGCACGCCGCAGGGATCTGCCTGTTGAAGTCTCCGAT
>JBCDEN010000221.1:0-6474 GCA_039179715.1 Pseudomonadota bacterium | reverse complement strand
CGCGAAGCCCGCATGCACTATCCGAAAATGCGGGAAAAGGATCTGGCACATGCGATTGATGTTTCCGAAGCCGAAGTCATCGCCAGTTTCGTGGGATTCGGCAACCGACGGCTCGCTCCAGGATTCGCGGATCTCTTTGGTGGCCTTGTGGAACTGGGCGAGATTTCGATTCTGACCGGCAACAAGAGCGCTGTTCAGGAAAATGTCGTTTCTCTGGAGAACTTCAGGTTCGACCGGAACACCGCGTCGGTGTTCGGCCAGAACATTCAGGCGCGATTGGCTCTTTCTCAGTGGGCGCACGGTTACGCTGTTGAGAGAACCGAAGGGACGCGAGTTCGCAGGTCCCTCCAGTTCTTTGACCGCTCTGGTGACGCCGTCCACAAAATCAGCGCCCGATCGGGTACGGACATGAAGGCATGGGACCGGCTCGTTGAAACACTTTCCGTCGATGACGACGCCGAACAGGCGTTATCCGTGATCAAGTCCGCCCTATTGTCGTCGAAAACACCAACGACCCTGGGAACGCAGACGGATGCAACGCAATCCTCCGGCATCTTGCAGGACCTGGACTTCGATCAGATCAACACGTTCAAACGTCCGGGCAAATCAGCGGCATGGCCGCTGGACACCGGATCGGTGGCTGCTCTCTTGAGGATTGCATCTTCGGAGAACATTCCGGTCATGTGTTTCGTCAAGAACGCAGGATCCCGCCAGGTCCACACCGGCCATGTCGGGAACGTCGTGGAGAAAGGCCAGTATCTCAACGTGATGGATCCCAAGTTTCATCTGCACCTGCGGCTTGATCACATTGCCGAGGTGTGGGCTGTTCGCAAACCTTCGCAAAAAGGCCAGGTAACTGCAGTGCAAGCCTTCGATCTTGATGGCCAACAGATCATTCAGTTTCGCGGAAGCTCCGGCGAGACGAACTCGGACGACATGGATTGGCACGAATTGTCCGCGTGTCTTCCCAGACTCGACCGCGCGCTGGCAGTGAGGGCGGCACAATGACCAGAACACAGAAACCCAGCCTTCTCGCGCTGCTTTCGGCAACGGTTCTGACTTGCATCGCGATCGCTGCAACCGTGGGATCGCCGTTTGCCAATGAAGACAGCGACGTTGCTTCCACCAAAATCGTTTCGATCGGGGGGAGCGTGACCGAAATCGTTTTTGCGCTCGGCCAGGAGCACCGCCTGGTCGCCCGGGACACGACCAGCGTCTATCCCGAGGCAGCCCATGAACTGCCGGATGTCGGCTATATCCGTGCCCTGTCGCCAGAGGGTGTGATGTCGGTCGGTCCCGACCTGATCCTGATGCTCGAAGGCAGCGGACCGCCTGAAGCCGTCGAGGTGCTCAAAAAAGCGGGTATCAAGATTGCGGATGTTCCCGAAGGCTATACCGCCCAGGCAATCCTCGACAAGGTCTCGGCAGTCGGCGATGCGCTCGGGATGCCTGACGAGGCGAAAACGCTCTCTGAAGCGTTGAAGAAAGATCTGGATTCCGCTCACAATGATGCGAAATCGCAAACAACCGGAGCAAAGGTTCTGTTCCTGTTTGCAGCGCGTGGCGGCCGCCTGCTCGCCGGTGGCAGCGATACGGCGGCGAATGGCATCCTTGAGCTCGCAGGAGCGGAAAATGCCGTTTCCGACTTTTCCGGCTACAAGCAGATCAGCGATGAGGCTATCATCGCGGCCAATCCGGATGTGATTCTGATGATGACGCGTGCAGGGCACCAGGGCCCCAGCGCTGAAGACCTGTTTCAGCATCCCGCATTGGCTCTGACGTCTGCCGGACAAAACAGGCACCTCATCAAGATGCGGGGCCAGTATCTGCTCGGATTTGGTCCGAGGACTGCAGAAGCAATCAGGGACCTGGCGGAAAAGCTGAGCGAACTTGAGAGTTGATGCGATAGATGAGTGAGGCCGGCACGCCTAAACTGCCTCGAAAGGATTCCGGTTTTTTCAGTCTTGCTTCGGTGCGCGCAGGCAATCGGGAACCTCTGGCGCGCGCTGCCTTGGCGTGTCTCATCGTTTCATTGATCATCGTCATGTGGGCCGCCCTCGCCATCGGCCCGATACCTGTCGATGTCGGTGCCGTCTTCCGCCATCTTCCCGGCTACCTAAGCTCACGTTCCAATGAGATCCCGGCCGCCGTGTCGGCGCGCGACTGGGTCGTTGTCGTCGACATCCGGTTGCCGCGGGTCATTCTCGGGGCCCTGGTCGGTGCGGCCCTGGCAGTCTCCGGAGCCGTGATGCAGGGTCTTTTCCGCAACCCGCTCGCCGACCCGGGCATTATCGGGGTGTCGGCCGGTGCCGGTCTGGGAGCAGCCTTGTTCATCGTGCTCGGAAGCACCGCTCTTGCGCCCATTTCCTCCATACTGGGCATCTACGCCGTCCCTCTCGCCGCCTTTGTCGGCGGTCTGCTGACAACACTTCTGCTCTACCGGATCGGCACCCAGCACGGCATCACGTCCGTGGCAACATTGCTGCTGGCCGGAATAGCGCTTGGAGCGTTGTCAGGTGCCCTCACCGGTCTGCTTGTTTACGTATCGGATGATCAGCAGCTCAGGGACCTGCAATTCTGGGGGCTCGGTTCCCTGGCGGGGTCCAACTGGGAAAAGGTCGCCTCCGCAGGGCCGATCATCGGTCTGATGCTGGTCTGTGTTCCGTTCCTTGCGCGTGGACTGAACGCCCTCATGCTTGGCGAGGCCGCTGCGCGGCATATCGGGATCAGCGTGCAGAAGCTTAAGAACGTCAGCGTTGTGCTCGTTGCCGGGGCAACAGGCGCTGCGGTTGCGGTCAGCGGCGGCATCGGGTTTGTCGGCATCGTGGTCCCACATCTCCTGCGGCTGACGATCGGTCCCGATCACAGATACCTGCTTCCGGCGGCAGCGCTGCTGGGGGCCGCATTACTCATTGCCGCCGACACGGTGAGCAGAACAATCGTTGCGCCGGCAGAGCTGCCGATCGGCATCATCACGGCGTTCGCGGGCGCACCGTTCTTCCTCTGGATCTTGTTGCGCAAGCGGGGGCTGAGCGGATTATGACGACGAGCCCTGAGCAGGACATCGCACAGGACCGGGCCGTCTCCGGCCTTGTCGTCGCCGGGCTCTCCGTCGTCATCGGGAAGACCACGATCATCTCCGAAACGTCCTTCGAAGCGCGGGCGGGCGAGTTGCTTGCAGTCATAGGGCCGAGCGGCTCGGGCAAGACCACGCTGCTCAGGGCGATCACCGGCGAAGTCGCGTATCGGGGCACAATCAGCCTGGCTGGACAGGAAGTCCGGCACCTCAGCCCCAGGACACAGGCGTCCATGCGGGGCGTGTTGCCGCAAGCCAGCTTTCTGTCCTTTCCATTGACCGTTTCGGAGGTTGTCGCGCTCGGGCTCGACAACAGCTCCGCAGACCGGGGCTGGCGATCAAACCGCGTGAAAGAGGCCCTGGAACGCGTTGGTCTTTCGGGTTTTGGGGGGCGGACCTACCAGGACCTTTCGGGTGGAGAACAGCAGAGAACCCACCTTGCCAGGGTCCTTTGCCAGGTATGGGATCCTGTTTCGGAAACAGGGACAGCACGCTGGCTGTTTCTGGACGAACCGGTGTCCAGTCTCGATATCAAACACCAGTATCAAATCATGCAGCTGGCAAAGGACTACGCCAGTCGCGGCGGCGGTGTGGTCGCTGTTCTGCATGATCTGAACCTGACGGCCAGCTTCTCGGACCGGTGCCTTGTAATGAAATCCGGTCGACCGATGAGCCTGGGCGCGACGCGGGAGGTCCTGCATGCGGATCTGCTTTCAAGGACGTATGACATTGCCCTTACGCGAAGCGAGACTGCGGACGGTCAGAGTTACTTCCTGCCGGAACTTCAGAGCTCTTAGGGCGTTTGAACACCGCCAGGGGCTGACCTTGCGGGACTCAGATCGCCTTCATCAGCCTGTGTCCGAATTCAGTTTTTCAATATCATAGACAAGCTGCATCGTTTTTCGGCCCCACGCCAGCACCTGCTCGCGCTCGGCATGGTCTCCAACCAGGGCTGCGGTTGCCAGGCAGCCCACGGTTACATGGTGCTGCAGCGCCGCGAGAACTTCGGTCTGGGATGGCGGGATCTTGCGGCCGAATTTCTTTTGAAAACTGACGATGCGCCGGAACACCTCCTGCTGGTGTTCGGCCTCCAGCGCGACAAGCTCTTCCGTGCTCCCCATCGCGCGAAGCAGCTGCCAGTGTCCCCTCGAATTGATCGTATCGTCCCGCGTCAGACACTCGAACACGGCATCTGAAAGCTCGCCGAGGTCCTCGCTTCCGTCGAAGCGCGCGCCTACATCATCCAGGCGGTCCAGCGTGTCCTGCAGCCATTGGCTGAAGAGCTCGTAAAAAATCGCCTCTTTCCTTGGAAAAAACTGATAGAGCGAGCCGATGCTGATCCCGGCCCGGCTGGCGATCTCGTTGGTCGTTATCCTGTCGGCGGGACCTTCGTTGAGCATTTGCAGGGTCGTGTCGAGGATCAGCTGCACCTTCGCCCTGGAGCGTTCCTGTTGTGCAACCTTCCGCTTTGTAACGCCTTTTGCCGCGGCCTCTGCCACTTTGTGCCTCCCCCCTGAAAATTTATTTTAATATGTCGGTGCGCATTCAAAAAACACAATGCGCCAGCCTGTCCTACACGTCTTTTTGACTGAAGATCAATGCCTTCAGTCCGCCTTGAGCGGCGTGCCCTCCCGCCAGTATGTGATCGAGAACTGCCGGCCCTTGGGCAGCTGAAAGTCCTTCTTGAACAGTTTACGCATTTCCTGGGCGGTCTCGTGTTCACCAGCAAACCAGCCGAAGTCCGGCTTCCTGGCCGCGGCGAGTGACGACGCGGCTTTGTGAAGTTCGGGCCTGAACCGGGAGCTTGGCAATGCGTGCAGAACGAGCGGCGTATCCGGCAGGTAGGCGGCGAGTTCCGCCGCGCTCGACGCTTCACCGATGACGTCTCCCGAAGTGTTATCCGGCAGTTGCTTCAGCATGCGGGCGATGGCGGGCAGCGCAGTCTGGTCGCCGCAGATCAGGACGTGCGCGTCCGCCGGTGGCATCTCGCCGCCACCGGGTCCAAGCAACCCGACCCTGTCACCATTTGCTGCGTGCTCCGCCCATTCGGCAAACAGACCACCTTCATGTTGCACGATATCGATGTCGACCGTCCGCAGCACCGGATCGATCCCCTTGATCGTGTAGTAGCGAACGTGAAGTGCATCATCTCCTTCCGGCCAGCGTGTTGTGCCATTCGGCGCAACGCTCGGCCAGACCGGGTCTCCACCGGCACGCACGGGCAGCATGAGTTTCACATGAATACCCGGACCGGAGAGCGGAAGCAGGTCGTCCTGCGCGGCGAGTTCCATGCGAATCAAACCACTCATGGGACTGCTTTTGCGGGCCACCGTCAGTTCGAAGAAACCCGGTGGCCGTTCCGTCTCGTTCGTGTGCGGCGCCGCGTCCTGCCAAAGCAGATGTTCTGCCGCTTCCGGCACAAGTTCGGCCAGATGCCTGACGGAGGCTTCCTTCAGAAAGAACAGGATGCTCTCGGATGCCGCCGTCACTTCCATCGAGAGGCTGACCCCATCGGAAGCGATGCGTATGGTGCTTTCGCCGACGAAAATGGTGTGGTCGTTCGGCTCGTTCTGTTCGATGACAGCATCGTGCTCCGCTGCGTGGGCGATCAGCTGGCCGAGCAGGACATCGGCGCCGCTCAGCGCGACTCGTGAGCTTGATTGATATGTCAAACCCGCCTCCGGCTTGGCTTGTCCATCATGTCGTCCCACCCTCTCATGCGCGCCGCCTGCTGAGGAGCAGCATCAGGAACGGTGTACCGACAAGCGCGGAAATGAGCCCGGCAGGCATCTCGTAAGGAAAATAGCCATACCGTCCGATAAAGTCGGCGAGAAGCATCAGGCTTGCTCCGGCGGAGGCCGATGCCAGGATTTGCGCACGCGCGCCATGAAAGCCGAGCTGGCGCGCAATATGCGGCGCCATCAGGCCGATGAAACTGAGAGGCCCAACCGATATCGTCGCAGCTGCCGTGAGCAACCCTGCCAACCCGAACAGCGAGGCTCTGGCCGCCCTCACCCGGACACCAAGGGAACCGGCCATTTCGCCGCCGAGAACCAACAGGTCGATCCAGCGCACGAAGATCAGCGCGGCCCCCACCAGCACCACGGAAACACCACTGAGCAAGACAGCGCTTGAGGTCGATGCGCCATAGGTCGAGCCGCTCATCCAGCGCAGCAAAAGCAGCGACCTGAGATCACCGGTCGCAGCCAGAGCCCCGATGAATGCGTCCAGCAACGCCGTAAAGGCGATGCCTGCGAGCACCATGCGTTCGGCCTGGAAGCCGTTCCGCCGGTTGAGAAACATGATCAGGGCCATGATGGCGAGCGCGCCGATGCTCGCTGCTCCGACCTGGGCTCCCGTTTGCCCCGGCGCGAGATAGAAGTCGGCGAAAGCCTGCG
>JBCDEN010000448.1:0-4227 GCA_039179715.1 Pseudomonadota bacterium | reverse complement strand
GTATAGCACTGGAGGAGGCTAAAGCTGCGGCCGGACGCGGCGAAGTGCCTGTCGGTGCCGTTCTCGTCAAGGACGATGAGGTTCTGGCGCGCGACGGCAACAGGACGCTTGAACTCAGCGATCCGACCGCTCACGCCGAGATCCTCGTCATCCGGAAAGCCTGTGCGCTTCTGAGTTCGCAGCGCCTGACAGGCTGCGATCTCTATGTGACACTCGAGCCGTGTTCCATGTGCGCCGGGGCAATTTCCTTCGCCCGGATCAGGCGGCTTTACTACGGAGCCGGGGACGCAAAAGGGGGCGCGGTCGAGCACGGTGCGCGATTCTTTTCTCAGCCGACGTGCCATCACCAACCGGAAATCTATACCGGCATAAGCGAGACGGCCTCTGCAGAAATACTTAAAACCTTCTTTGCCTCCAAACGGTAATGGCCGATTTACGGTGCGCAATAGCAACAATGGGCGCGTGAACGTCTCCAGACTGTGCACTGCATCGACTTTCCGTTGGCATAGCGTCACACGGATCGACCGCAGCTGCGACATCAGCGCTTGCCACCTGGAGACTGCAAAGGCCCGTTTCATCGCTCTTGGGATGCTCGCGAGGTTCGCCGGCGCATCCGCGTCCGCAATCGCCGCAGATATTCCGAGCCTTCCGGATGCCGCGCTCTCTTTGATCCGCGGACAAAAAAACTCCAGGCAACAGCCCGGAGGCTCCGGTGTTGTTTCAAGGCCTGGAGCCGGTCCATTTTTCGCGGACCGTATCCCACAGGCCCCGTTTCCACAGATCACCATGGCCCGCGCCCTCGACGATTGCGAGTTCCTTGGGCTCGGTCGCATATTCGAAGAGGCGTTCGCCGTGCGCGACCGGGATGATGACGTCCTCGGTCCCGTGAATGATCAGCACCGGCGTTTCAACCTTGCCAATCCGCTCGCGCGTCTTCATCGGATCCTTCATCAGCAGTCCGACCGGCAGCCAGGGATAGCTCTCGAAAGCCATGTCGACCAAAGCCGTATAGGGCGCTTCCAGTACCAGCAATTCCACATCGGACCGTTCGGCCGCCACTGCTGTCGCAACACCGGTTCCAAGGCTCTCCCCATGAAGGATAATCGGCGTTCCCCCGGCAGCGGCCCGGTCAAAATGCTCCAGAGCATCGGAAATGATGGCGGTCTCCGACGGACTGCCCTCGCTGCCCGCATAGCCGCGATAGGTCGGGGCATAAAGGCCATAGCCGCTGTCGAGGATCATCTTGAAACGCTGCCAGCGTCCCGACAGGTTGCTCGAATTGCCGTGGAAATAGACCACTGTCGGCAGGCCTTCTTCCGCCGGTTCCGCGGTCCAGACAGTGGTTCTTGTGCCATCCGCCATTTCAACTGTTTCGACCGAAACGTTCTGCAATCCCTTGTCCTCGGGCAACACGAGCTCACCACTCGGCACGAAGACGAAACTGCGCTGGTTCAGATACATGTATCCGGCCGCCATGGAATAGGCGATGGCTGCGGCGATCAGAAACTTGGTCAGACCGCGCCATGCCCTCCTCAACCCGCTTGCGGGCTTTGCCTGTAATTCGCCGGTGCTGCCAGTTTCGGCCTCGGCCATCGTCATGCTCCTTGTTGCACGTGATGAGTGTTACGCATGACAGAGGAACGCCGATCAGATTTGCCGGGTCACTTGCGTCCGAAAAGCCGCTCGATGTCCGACAGTTTCAATTCGACCCAGGTCGGTCTGCCGTGATTGCACTGTCCTGATTTGGGCGTTGCCTCCATGTCGCGCAAGAGGGCATCCATTTCCTGGGGCCGCATGCGCCGGCCCGCCCGGACCGATCCGTGACAGGCCATCGTTGCCGCAACGTGATCGAGCTTCTCCTTCAACCCGTCGGCCGTGTCCCATTCGGCCAGTTCGTCGGCAAGATTTCGGACCATGCCCTGAATATCCATATCCCCGAGAATTGCGGGCGTTTCGCGCACCGCAACTGCCCCCGGCCCGAACGCTTCCAGAACCAGGCCGACTTCCGCGAGATCCGCCGCCCTGTCGTTCAGGCGCAGGGCATCTTCCTCGGTCAATTCGACGATCTCCGGGATCAGCAGGATCTGGCGGGCGACATCCTTTCTGGCGAGTGCCTCCTTCAGACGTTCGTAGACGAGCCGCTCGTGCGCAGCGTGCTGATCGACGATCACAACGCCGTCTTCCGTCTGCGATATGATGTAGGTCTCGTGAACCTGCGCCCGCGCCGCGCCAAGAGGCAGCCGCGTTGTTTCCATTTCGGCCGGGGTCTCGCCAGCTCTTGCATCGGCGGACGGCATAGCAATGCCGGCAAGGCCCGAACGGCTGTCAAATCCTGCCGGGGCTGTTTCCGCAAACCCGGTCATCTCAGCGCCGTTTTCTTCCAGAGGACGAAACGCGCCCGGATCCCAGCGCGCCGCTTCCGATGGCGCAAAGGAAGATGAACCGCCTCCCGCGGCACCGGATGATTGAGAGAAGGATGAAGAAAAACCACCGTTTGAAGACGGCCTGTAGCCGCCGGCATCCGCGCGCAGGGCATCAAGGGCGATCGCGGCGTTGCTGGTTGAGGATCTGTGACCGGCCTGCACCAGTGCGTGCTTGATCGCGCCGACAAGCAGTCCGCGCACGAGCTGGCCGTCGCGGAAACGCACGTCGGCCTTTGCCGGGTGGACGTTGACATCCACCTGAGCCGGGTCGAGATCGATGAACAGCACGACGACGGGATGCCGGTCTCTTGCAAGAACGTCGGCATAGGCACCCCTCAGGCCGGAGAGCAGGAGCTTGTCCTTTACCGGCCGGCCGTTGACGAAAAAGAACTGGTGCTGCGCATTGCCGCGATGGTGCGTCGGCAGGCCGGCGAACCCCGACAGTGTCACGCCTTCGCGTTCGGCATCGATCTCCATCGCGTTGTCGACGAAGTCCTGTCCGAGGATCTGGGCGATTCGGGCGAGTTGCGGCTCGCTGCCCCGGGCAGCCGGCCAACTGTGAGGCTGGCGATCGGCCCCGGAGAGGGAGAACCCTATCCCGGGATAAGCCAGGGCAATGCGCTTGACGATCTCGGTAATGGCCGCTGCCTCGGCCCGGTCGGACTTCAGGAACTTCAATCGCGCGGGCGTTGCGAAGAAAAGGTCCCGGACCTCAACCTGTGTTCCCTTCGCGCGGGCAGCAGGCGCAAGCGGTGTTTCCCGGCCGCCCTCCACGGCAATCGCCCAGGCATGATCTTCGTCCTTGTGACGCGTCTGGATCGCCAGGCGCGCAACGGAACCGATGGACGGCAGCGCCTCACCGCGAAACCCGAGCGTGCGGATATCAAAAAGATCGTCATCCGAGATCTTGGACGTGCAATGACGATGGATCGCGAGCGTCAGATCCTCAGCACGCATGCCCGCGCCGTCATCGGAAACACGCATGAGCGTCTTGCCGCCCGCCGCCGTGACAATGTCGATTTGTGCCGATCCGGCGTCCACGGCGTTCTCGACCAGTTCCTTGATCACGCTGGCCGGCCGTTCGATGACCTCGCCGGCGGCAATCTGGTTGATCACGCGTTCGCCAAGTTGCCTGACCTGCATGAAACTCCCTTTACTCGGTTTCCCACCGCGTCCCGTTCCTATATGGTCCGCGCCGAACTGTCCCGATTCTTTCCCGACTTTACCAGATCTAATCCAGTGCGAGTGAATTCACATGACCGTTTCTGCACCGCTTCTGATTGACGGACTGCGCACCGTCGCCCCGCTTTACAAGGGGATCTTGTGCGATGTGTGGGGGGTGCTGCATAACGGCGTTGCCGCATTCGAGGACGCACATGAAGCGCTGACGTCCTTCCGCGAGGCAGGCGGCAAGGTGGTTCTGATCACCAACGCCCCCCGCCCTGCAAAGCAGGTTGCCGAGATGCTGGCGAAACTGGGTGTTGCGGCGAGCGCCTATGACGACATCGTCACATCGGGAGACGTCACGCGGGGAACCCTGGAAGCACAGGGCAAGAAGACACTTCTCCATCTGGGACCCAACCGTGACCAGCCGCTCTACTGGAACCTTGAAGCCACCTTCACGACAAATGACGACGAGGCGGAAGCGATCAGTTGCACCGGGCTTGTCGACGACGAGACCGAAACGCCCGACGACTACCGGGACCGGCTTCAGAAACTCGCGGACCGGGGGCTCTTGATGATTTGCGCCAATCCGGACATCGTCGTTGAACGCGGCGACAAGCTGGTCTGGTGTGCCGGTGCG
>JBCDEN010000845.1:0-1660 GCA_039179715.1 Pseudomonadota bacterium | reverse complement strand
CTGACCATTGTCTGCCTGCTCCTGTTCATGGGTGCGATGGGCAAGTCGGCCCAGTTCCTGCTGCACACCTGGCTGCCGGACGCGATGGAGGGCCCGACACCCGTCTCCGCGCTGATCCATGCCGCGACAATGGTCACCGCCGGCGTATTCATGGTGGCACGCCTGTCACCGCTCTTCGAGCAGGCGCCGCTGGCACTCAGTGTGGTCACGTTCGTTGGCGCGTTCACGGCGTTTTTTGCCGCGACCGTCGGCCTCGTACAGAACGACATCAAGCGGGTCATCGCCTATTCGACCTGTTCGCAACTGGGCTACATGTTTGTCGCGCTCGGCGTCGGTGCCTATTCCGTCGGCATCTTCCATCTGTTCACCCATGCTTTTTTCAAGGCGCTGTTGTTCCTGGGGGCCGGTTCGGTCATTCACGCCGTCTCGGACGAACAGGATATGCGCAATATGGGCGGCCTCAGGACCTATATTCCGCTCACCTACTGGATGATGATCATCGGTACGCTGGCTCTGACCGGGTTCCCGCTGACCGCCGGCTTCTTCTCCAAGGACGCGGTGATCGAGGCGGCTTATGTCGGACAGAACAGCAATGCCATTTTCGCCTTCTGGGCGACCGTCGTGGCGGCACTCCTCACCAGTTTCTATTCCTGGCGTCTCATCTTCCTGACCTTTCACGGCCGGCCGCGCGCGTCCGCAGAGATTATGAGCCATGTCCATGAATCGCCGCCGGTCATGACGGTGCCGCTCGGCATCCTCGCGGCCGGGGCCCTTCTGTCCGGTTTCATCTTTTATTCCGTCTTTGTCGGTGACCACCACGCCTACGAGGGGTTCTGGAAAGAAGCGCTCTATACCAGCCCGGAAAACACCGTCCTGGATGACCTGCACCAAGTGCCCTTCTGGGTGAAGGCGTCGCCGTTTGTGATGATGCTCCTGGGACTGGGAACGGCTGTCTGGTTCTACCTTCTGCGGCCTGACACGCCTGCCAGGCTCGCCAGGACTTTCGACGGCCTCTACGCGTTCCTCCTGAACAAGTGGTACATCGACGAGATCTACGACTTCCTGTTCGTGCGGCCGGCAATGTGGCTTGGCCGGTTTCTCTGGAAACAGGGGGACGGCAGGGTGATTGACGGGTTCGGGCCCGACGGCGTGGCTGCGCGCGTGCGCGACGTCACCGGCCGCGTGGTGAAGCTTCAGACCGGCTATGTCTACCATTATGCGTTTGCGATGCTGATCGGCGTGTCGGCGCTCATCACCTGGGCAATGCTGACCGGTTCGGGAGGGAATTGATGAGCGGTTGGCCGCTACTTTCCATCATCACCTTCCTGCCGCTGCTGGGTGCGGCGCTCATCGTGTTGCTTGCGCGCGAGGACGAGGCGACTAAGCATCGCGACATCCGGATGATCGCGCTCCTGGTCACCGTGGTCAATTTTCTGCTGTCGCTTTTGATCCTTGCCCAGTTCGATCCGTCCGATCCCGGTTTTCAACTCGTCGAGCGGGCAGACTGGCTGAGCGGTTCCATCACCTATCAGATGGGTGTCGACGGGATATCGGTTCTGTTCGTTATCCTGACGACGGTTCTGATGCCGTTCTGCATCCTGGCGAGCTGGGAATCCGTGCAGACCCGGGTCAAGGAATACATGGTCGCGTTCCTGCTCCT
>JBCDEN010000407.1:0-4547 GCA_039179715.1 Pseudomonadota bacterium | reverse complement strand
TGGCATGGACGACCAGTCTGGAGCCGGCAAAACAGACCTGGCCGCTGTTGTAAGTGACGCCGCGGGCGATCAGCGCGGCCACCTTGTCGAGATCCTGAACGTCGTCAAAGACAAGCTGGGCGCCCTTGCCGCCGAGTTCCAGAGACACCGGTTTCAGACCATGTGCCGCTGCATCGGCCATTATCCGGGTGCCCGTGGCACTCGACCCGGTGAAGGTGACATAATCCGTTTTCGGGTGCGCGACGAGCGCTTTTCCGACTGCTGCACCTCCCGGAAGTACGTTGAAAACTCCGTCGGGAAGGCCTGCCAAGCTGCCGAGCTCCGCGATTTTGAGCGCCGAAAAGGGAGTGAATTCGGAGGGTTTCAGGATGACGCCGTTACCGGCCGCGAGCGCGGGCGCAAACTTCCAGGCCGAAAGGATCAATGGGAAGTTCCAGGGTGCGATTGCAGCAACGACGCCGTGCGGTTGCGTCGTTACCAGGGAGAGCTGTTGGCTGCTCGTTGCCGTCACGGCGCTTTCGTGGGTTTCGGCGTAGCTTGCAAAGGTGCGCAGTGCCGATGCGGCAACGGGAATGTCGCGTGCCAGGGCATCCGCGAACGGCCGCGAGGACGCCACGGCTTCGAGCGCGGCCAAGGTTTCGGCTTCGGCTTCGATCAGATCAGCCCACTTGTGCAGCACACGTCTCCGCGCCTTCGGGCTTCGACTGCTCCAGCCACTGGTTTTTACCGCTGTGCTGCATGCGTGCGCCACGCGGTCGACATCCTCGGCGGTTGCGGTCGGATAGGCGAGGCTGACGCGTGTGTCAGACGGGCAGACATGGTCGAAGGCGGGGCCTGTCGCTGCCTGCAATTGCCCTTCGGCAAAGAGACCTGTCGGTCGAATAAGGCGTGTCAGATCAAAACGCATGTCAGTCTGTCCGGTCACAAGATGTGTTGACGAGAACCGTCCGGCCAGCGATTTCACCGCGTGACAATGCCGTCAGAACATCGCCGGCGGATTCCATTGGACGTTTGGTGATTGGGAGCTTCGGCACGCCGAACGTGCGCACATGCGCAATGTAATCCCGCATGTCCTTGAGGCTGCCGACATAGGAGCCTTGAACCTTCAAGGCACGCACCGGAAAGAGCGGCAAGGGATACCGGAACTCGCCACCGAAAAGCCCGATCAGGACCAACGATCCTCCCTTTTCCAGGGTACCGGCTGCAAGACTTGCGGTTTCTTCGGAACCGACGAAATCCAGTGCAGCAAGGATGGGCGCGCCGGCAACGGCCTTGAGGGCTTCTGCGTCACTGGTCTTCGGATCCACGGCGGCAAACACACCCGCTTCGAGGGCGAGTTGCCGCTTTTCCGGACTTGTGTCGATCGCAATCAGCCGGGTCCAACCCATCTGACGGGCGAGGGATATTGTTGTCTGCCCCAACCCGCCGGCTCCGATTATCAGGACCGCAGCCTCCTTGGAGAGGTCGGCAATCTTGGCAAGCGCGCCAAAACTTGTCAGTCCGGAGCAGCCGAAAAGCGAGGCTGTGGCCGCGTCGATGTCACCAATGTCGAACAGATAGCGAGGATGCGGCACCACCACATGATGGGCATAGCCGCCTGGCGCAAAAACACCCAGATACCGGCCGGCAGCGCACAGATGATCCTCTTCGGCCTGACAACGAAAACACGTCCCGCATCCGATCCAGGGATAAACTGCGACCGGACCGGAGAACTCTCTATCGACATCAGGACCTGCCGCCGCAACTTTTCCGACGATTTCATGACCGAGCACCAAGGGCGGTTTTACGCCCCGGTCTTCGAACCGCAATTCCTCACCGCCGCCGATTTCGTAGCCGCCGTGATGGACATGAAGATCTGTATGGCACACGCCACAATGGGAAACCTCGACAACAACTTCCGTGCCGGTCGGTTCCGGAAGTTCCCTGGCGATGGCCTTGATGGGGCCTCCGAATTCGGCAGCCTCGAAACGTGTGGTCCGGATCATGTTGCTCCCTCGGCTTTGTTCTGATCGGCGCTTGTCATGCGAGCGTTTCCGGAATGCGCGGTACTGCCGGCGACGGTCGGCAAGCCGCGGCTCGCCGCCGGATCAGGTGTCAGGCGATCTCGACGTAGCCGTGATCCAGAGCAACAACGTCCCGCTCAGGCACGATCGCTCGGAACGAGACGATGCTGCCGTCCCGCCACATCTCCACACACAGCCTTTCACCCGGATAAACCGCATTCGAAAACCGCACGCCGATAGACCGCATGCGGCTTGGTTCGCAGGCGCAATAGCGTTTCAGGACCGCGCGCGTTGCGAGCCCGAAAGAACACAAGCCGTGCAGAATGGGCCGCGGAAAGCCCGCTGACCTGGCGACGTCCGGATCCACATGCAACGGGTTCGGGTCGCCGGACAAGCGGTAGATCAGGGCGGCACGCGGATCGATCTCAGTTTCGAGCGCCGCGTCTGCCGGCCGCGCCGGGACTTGATGTGGCTCCGGCTGAGGACCCGTGTCGCCACCGCATCCGCCGTTGCCGCGCGCAAAGTTCACAATGCGCACCGTGGCAAGATCGCCATGCTCGTCCCGCAGGACCCGCTCCAGGTAAATCAGCGCGCCTTTGCCGGCACCCTTGTCAATGATGCGCTTGATTTCGGTTCTGGCGGTCACGAACGCTTCGGCGGGCAGCGGACGGTGCAGGATCACTTCCTGTTCCGCATGTAAGAAGCGGCGCCAATCGATACCGGAAGCCGGATCTCTTGCCCAAAACCCGGGGCCAGCCAGTACACTGGCCATCGACGGGACGACCTTTAACTCCGGTTCCTCATAGACGAAGGAAAGTTCGCCGGTATCCATTGCCGGGCTGCCGAAACCGATCCCCAGCGCATAAAGGATGCAGTCCTTTGCGGTGTAGTGTTGCCGGCTTTCGGGGAACCTGTAGTTCTGCAGTTTATCGCGGAAGAATTCCGGTGGGTAGACGACATTCATCAGGCCGGCTCCCACCCGAACACATCATTTGATCGTTCGAGCGGTGTTAACGATCCCTGCATTGCCGGAAAGGCGTTGGACAAAATAGTTTCGGGGGTCCAGCCGTCTGGCCGTGCAAGCGAACGAACGGGGCGCGGCTGGGACATCAGGTGGATTTCATTGCCACGGCAGACGAAAATCTGGCCGGTGATGTGCTGTGCGTCGGGCGCGGCCAGGGCTACGACAAGATTGGCGACTTTTGCCGGTGTCATTCTTTTGAACCGCTCCACCCGCGCTTTTTCCTCTTCCGTCTCGGTGGGAATGACGCCGATCAGGCGACTCCAGGCTTGCGGGCCGATGACATTGGACGTCACGTTGAACCGCGCCATGTCGAGCGCAATGGCGCGCGACAATCCGACGATGCCGAGCTTTGCCGCAATATAGTTTGCCTGTCCATAATTGCCGATGAGACCGGAATTGGATGTCATGTGGATCATCCGGCCGGCGTGCTGTGCGCGAAAGACCGGCGCTGCCGCGCGTGCCAGATTGAAGGAGCCTTTCAAATGCACCGCGAGGACGGCGTCCCAGTCTTCTTCGCTCATCTTGTGAAAGATGGCGTCGCGCAGGATGCCTGCATTGTTGACCACGATATCCAAACGGCCGAAGCGTTCCATGGCCTCTGCGACCATCGCTTCGGCACTCACAAACTCAGTGATGCTGGTGACGTTGGAAATGGCCTGCCCGCCTGCGGCTTCGATCTCGGCGACAACGGAAGATGCCGGCCCCGCGTCGTTTCCGCCGCCGTTCGCCGCGCCGCCGAGGTCGTTGACGAGAACCGAAGCGCCTTGCGAGGCGAGCAGCAACGCGACGTCACGTCCAACGCCACGTCCGGCACCCGTGACAATTGCCACCTTGCCTTCCAGAAGCGCACCGCCGGAATCCCGTGAACCATCCATTACCGTACCTCATCGCACCGATATATCGACACCATCTTTGCACGCTTACAAATAGTACACTTGCAAATAGATCGCAAGCGAATTAAAAAACAACGCCATCGACAATCGGCTGCAGAGGTCCGTGGTTCACGTCCGCCGCCGCGACTGTCGTCGGGTATTGGCCGTGCGAGGGGAGGCAGAGGTGACCGGTGACGCTTACTTCGCTGGTAAGAAGTTCGAGGCGCGTGCCATTGCGGACGCGGCGGCGCGTGCGGCGTCAGGGTTGCTGGCGCTTGGTGCCACGGGTGGCTGCGTGGCGCTCCTTTTGCGAAATGATATCGCTTTTCTGGTCGCCGGCGATGCCGCGCGGCAGGCGGGCGGCATCACACTTCCCGTCAACTGGCATTTGAAGGCAGACGATGTCGCCTTCATTCTTGAAGACAGCGGGGCGCGGATTGTCATTGCGCATGCGGATTTATGGTGCGGTGTTGCAGACAAGCTGCCGGGGCCATTACGGGCAAGCCTTGCGGAAATTATCGTTCCGACACCGCCTTCCACCTGTGCGGCGTTCAACATAGATCCTGAAGCGGCGAAGGTGCCTACCGGCGCGCGTGACTGGACGACCTTCATCAAGGAACACGATCCGATCGACGCGCCGGTCAGGAC
>JBCDEN010000661.1:0-2780 GCA_039179715.1 Pseudomonadota bacterium | reverse complement strand
CCGGACGAGCTCTTCGGCCTGTCTGGCAAGACGGCGCTTGTCACCGGAGGCGCGACGGGGATCGGCCGGATGGCGGCTGAGGGTCTCATGGCCGCAGGTGCCAGAGTGCTGATCGCAAGCCGGAAGGAAGACGCCTGCCGTGCGGCTGCCGATGAGCTGAATGCGGCCGGTTACAGCGGCAACGCCGAAGGGTTCGGAGGCGACGTTGCAAGCGAGGCCGGGATCGACGCGCTCAGCGCCGAAATCGGCGACCGCTGTGACGGTCTGAACATCCTGATGAACAACGCAGGCACCAGCTGGGGCATGCCGCTTGGCGAATTTCCCTATTTTGCCTGGGACCGGGTGCTGCAGCTCAACGTCACCGGATTGTTCCACCTGACCCAGAAGCTGTTTCCGCTTCTGGAACGGGCGGCAACGGATGACGATCCGGCCCGCGTCGTCAATGTTGGTTCGGTGATGGGGGAACTGCCGCACGGTGATCGCGCCTACAGCTATGCGGCCTCCAAGGCCGCCGTCCATCACCTGACGAAAATCCTTGCCAAGGAACTCGCCGGCCGGCGCATCACGGTCAATGCGCTTGCCCCAGGTCCCTTTGTCAGCAAGATGACCGCCTTCGCAACCGCCGATGAAGGCGTCAGGCAAAGGGTGGGTGCCCAGGTTCCGCTCGGGAGGGTCGGACGTCCGGAAGATATCGCCGCGGCGTTGCAATATCTCTGCGGCCGGGGCGGTGCTTATGTGACCGGAGCCATTCTTCCGATCAGCGGCGGGATCAATGTCGAAACCGGGCCGGACCTGTTTCAGGAGGCATATGAGTGAGCGCAGGCAAAGAAGCGCGTACGGTTTCAGTCGACGAGCTGAAACGGATGATCGGCGAGGAAATCGGCATTTCGTCATGGTATCGCGTGGATCAGGCGCGGATCGATGCCTTCGCGGACGTGACCGAAGATCATCAGTTCATTCATGTCGATCCTGAAAAGGCATCGCAGACTCCCTTTGGCGGAACCATTGCGCACGGCTTTCTGACGCTGTCGCTGCTTTCTGCCATGGGCCTGGAAGCCCAGCCCCGGGTCGCGGGTGCGCGAATGGGCATCAATTACGGCTTCGACCGGATCCGGTTCCTGCATCCGGTAAAGGCCGGACAGAAGATCCGGGGCCGGTTTGTGCTGTCAGGCGTTGCCGAGGAGAAACGCGGCGAAGTGGACCTCCACTGGCAGGCGACGGTCGAGATCGAAGGCGAGAAACGCCCGGCACTGAAAGCCGACTGGCTCAACAGGTTCTACCTGGCTGAAAGCGTGGAAAGGCAGACGGCATGCTGAAGACACGATCGCTTCCGCCTGTCCTGCAGGATTTGCGCCTTCCGGCAATTGCCGCCCCGCTGTTCATCGTGTCCTGCCCGGCACTTGTGATCGCGCAGTGCAAGGCCGGGATTATCGGCAGTTTTCCCGCGCTCAATGCACGTGACGAACCTGGCGGGCCGGTGAGGCTCGAGGCTTGGCTCCAGGAAATCACCGAAGCGCTCGACAGGCACAACCAGGCCAACCCGGACAGACCGGCGGCACCTTTCGCCGTCAACCAGATCGTGCACCGGTCCAATGAAAGGCTGGAACGGGACGTCGAGATCTGCGCGAAGTGGAAAGTGCCTGTCTGGATCACCTCCATGGGCGCGCGGGTCGAGGTCAACGAGGCGGCTCATTCCTGCGGCGGCATTGCGTTGCACGACGTCATCAACAACACCTACGCGAAAAAGGCGGTCGAAAAGGGTGCTGACGGACTGATCGCCGTTGCGGCCGGAGCCGGCGGCCATGGCGGTCCGCAATCGCCATTCGCGCTCATCCGTGAAATCCGGGAATGGTTCGATGGCCCGTTGCTGCTCGCCGGAGCGGTGTCGACGGGGGAGGCGTTACTGGCTGCGCGGGTGCTGGGTGCGGATTTCGGCTATGTCGGCTCGCCCTTCGTCGCAACGGATGAAGCCAATGCGGATCGGGTCTACAAGGACATGCTGGTCGCCGGGGCGGCGGAGGACGTGATGACGACCGCGCTCTTTACCGGGCATCCGGCTAACTACCTGAAAGGCTCCCTGACGCGCGCCGGTCTCGACCCGGACAACCTGCCTACGGATTGGGATGTCAGTGTCATGCCGGACGAAAGTCCGCTGCCGAAAGCCTGGCGGGAGCTCTGGGGCGCGGGACAGGGCATTGGTGCGATCAAGTCGGTCGGGCCCGCCTCGGCGGTGGTCGATCGCCTGGAGCGGGAATATCTAGCCGCGTGCGAAAACGCGAAACACATCATTTAGGGAGACGTCATGGATCTGGGCATAACCGAGCGGGTGCGGCCGCTGATCGAGCAGGTCCGGCAGATGGTCGAAACCGAGATCGCGCCGCTGGATATCGAGTTTCATCATGAAGTCGGCCGGCATCCCTCCGGTGACCGCTTTCAGCATACCCCGCGCCAGCTTGAAATTCTGGAACAGCTCAAGGCAAAGGCGAAGGACCGCGGTCTTTGGAACTTCTGGCTGACCGACAGCGACAGGGGCTTCGGTCTGACAACGGTTGAATATGCCTATCTGGCAGAGGAAATGGGCAAGGTTGGTATCGCTGCAGAAGTCTTCAACTGCAATGCGCCCGATACCGGCAACATGGAGGTGCTGGAGCGGTACGGTACGCCCGCGCACAAGGAGCGCTGGCTGAAGCCGCTGCTCGAAGGAACGATCCGCTCCGCCTACCTGATGAGCGAACCGGATGTCGCTTCGTCCGATGCCACCAACATTGCGCTGAACGCTG
>JBCDEN010000419.1:0-4413 GCA_039179715.1 Pseudomonadota bacterium | reverse complement strand
CATCTGGTCCATGCATTTCGTCGGTATGCTCGCCGTGAAGTTTCCGGTCGGGGTCGATTTCCTCGTGCTGCCGACGCTACTGTCGTTCCTTGTCTGCGTGCTTGTCGTTGGCGTTGCCGTCTTCACCGCCAGCAATCGCCGTCTCACATCCATCAGGCTCGGGCTCGCGGCCTTCGTCATGGGCACCGGGATTTGCACCATGCATTACCTGGGCATGTATTCCCTGCACACCTCGCTGCTGATGGCGCACGATCCGACCTACATCCTCGCAAGTTTCCTGATCGCCTTCAACGCCGCCGGCCTGGCACTGTGGCTGCTGTTCGGTCTCGGCAAACGGCCGCCGCTCGTGATCTCGGCCGCGGTGCTGGCTCTTGCCATATCTGCCATGCACTACACTGCCATGACGGGGCTGACCTATGAACTGACGCAAACTGCGGACCAGTTGTCCGCGCCCTCGCTCGGGCCGGGAACACTCGCGATTTTCGTGTCTTGCGTAGCCTTCCTGGTATCGGGTCTGTTTCTTCTGACGCTCGTGCCAAACGAGACGGCGGCACCGGTACCGGCCGTCGCGGCCGAGGACCAGCCGGGCGCGGAACCGGTGCAGGTTTCCGAGACCGGAAATTCCGACCTTGCACAGGCGGCCGAGGATCCTTCCCGGCGGCCGGCTGCGGGTCTTCAGGCGGTCACCTCCAAGGCGAGGGTATCAGCTCCCTCCTCCCGCCGCACGTTGCCGATCGAGCGCGACGGGCAGAAAACCCAGATCAGTGTTGCGGAAATTTCCGCAATTCATGCGGATGCCCATTACACCAAGCTTTACGATGGTGAACGGGAACATTTCTGTCCGCTGTCGATCAGCGAAGCCGAACAGCAACTGGATTCCAAGGTATTCAAAAGGGTCCACCGCAGCCACATCGTGAACCTGTCCCGGGTAACCAGCTTCAAACGGTCCGGCGACGGAGGCGTGTTGGTGCTGGACGGCAGCGACGCACAAACCGTGCCGGTCAGCCGGTCCCGATGGAGCCGCATCCGCGAGAAACTGACGGCCATTTCAGACAATTCCGACCAGCACGATCAGGCCGCACCTGCAGAGTAATTCGGGCGGGACAACCCTGTTGATCCTGTTTGGTGCAGCGCAAAAATATCGATTTTTTACCGTTATTCGTGCGAACTGCACGAAATGCGCATCTTACGGAACGGGCACAGACCCTTCCGGATCAACTCCGGGTTAATGCCGATTACTCATGAACTTTCAGCTGGTTCCTTCATGCAGCGCGGCCTGCCGTACGCGAAATACGTCAGGCTTTCTGACGCATTTCGTGTCTCCGGCAGCCGCCTCCGATGAATTGCCTATGGTCTTCGGTGCATGACGTCTTGAGTGTGCAGCGCACCCCTTATCACCCTGTAGCCTGTGACATTCTGCCACCCGAGCGTGGTGGTCTGTGTTTTGCCGATTGACTGAAGTCTGGACGCGACAGACAGCAATCGGCGCACCGTTCCGGAGCCATCCGGGACGGCGAATGGGAGGAGAGAGAACGTGATTCCCGGTGAATTCACCTATCACAGGCCATCATCGGTGGCCGAAGCCGTTGCCATTCTGGCGAGTCACGGCGACGAAGCCCGGCCCCTGTCCGGCGGCCACAGCCTGATCCCCATGATGAAATTGCGCATGGCGGCTCCGGAGCACCTTGTCGATCTCGGCGGCATCGCGGATCTCAAGGGAATCAGCGAAAACGCCGGCACGATCACCATCGGATGCATGACAACCCAGCACGAGCTGATCGGATCCGATCTGCTCGCTGACAAGCTGCCGATCATTAGGGAAACGTCCCTGCTGATCGCCGATCCTCAGATCCGTTACCTGGGAACGCTCGGCGGAAACGTCGCCAACGGCGATCCGGGCAACGACATGCCGGGGCTGATGCAGTGCCTCAACGCCACCTATGTCCTGACGGGACCTGACGGCGACAGGGACGTTGCGGCGCGCGACTTCTACGAAGCCGCCTATTTCACGGCGCTGGCGCCGGAAGAAATCCTCACAGCCGTCAAGATCCCGGTTCCCCCCGCTGGACACGGCTACGCCTATGAAAAGCTCAAGCGCAAGGTGGGTGACTACGCGACGGCGGCTGCGGCCGTTATCCTCACCATGAATGGTGGCACGGTTGCCAGTTGCTCGATCGCGCTGACCAATGTTGCGGATACGCCGCTCTACGCCGCCGACGCAAGCACGATCCTGACCGGGTCCACGCTTGACGACGCCACCGTGAAAAATGCGGTCGCGGCTGCTGAGGCGATCACCGATCCGGCGTCCGACGGACGCGGCCCGGCCGAATACCGGACCAAGATGGCCGGCATCATGATGCAGCGCGCGCTTGCCCGCGCCTCCGAACGCGCCGGCGCCTGAAACGCGACCGAGGGAGAACAATATGAGTGATATCGAACAGATCCCGGTCACCGTGACCGTCAACGGCAAGAAGGTGCAGCGCTTCGTTGAACCGCGCACTCTGCTGATCCATTTCCTGCGTGAGGAGTTGAACCTGACCGGCCCGCATATTGGCTGCGAGACCTCGCATTGCGGCGCCTGCACCGTTGAGATGGACGGCATGTCGGTAAAATCCTGCACGCTGTTCGCCGCCCAGGCGAATGGCGCTGACCTAACCACGATCGAAGGGATGGCCAATCCTGACGGTACGCTGTCGGCGCTTCAGGAAGGCTTCCGCCAGATGCATGGCCTTCAGTGCGGCTATTGCACGCCCGGCATGATTACCCGCGCACATACGCTTTTGAAGGAAAACCCGAACCCCACGGAAGAGGAAATCCGCATGGGAATCGCCGGGAACCTGTGCCGCTGTACCGGCTATCAGAACATCGTCAAGGCCATCCAGTATGCCGCCGACCAACTCAACCAGACTGAGATCACGGAGGCTGCAGAATGAATGACATGACCCCGACACGGGAACAGCGCGAGGCCGCCCTTGAAGGCATGGGCTGCAAGCGCAAACGCGTCGAAGACGTCCGCTTCACGCAAGGCAAGGGCCAGTATGTGGACGACCTGAAACTGCCGGGCATGGTATTCGGCGATTTCGTCCGCTCTCCCTACCCGCATGCCACGATCACAAAGATCGACGCCACCGAGGCGCTCAAAATCCCGGGCGTGATCGCGGTCCTGACCGCCGAGGATCTCAAGGGCGTCAATCTTGCCTGGATGCCGACGCTGGCCGGTGACGTCCAGATGGTTCTGGCCGACGGCAAGGTTCTCTACCAGAACCAGGAAGTCGCCTTTGTCGTGGCGGAAGACCGCTACATCGCGGACGACGCCATCCAGCTGGTGGAAGTGGAATACGAAGAATTGCCGGTCCTGGTCGACCCGTTCAAGTCCATGGATCCGGATGCCCCGGTTCTTCGTCCGGACCTGGACGGCAAGACAGAAGGCGCGCACGGCCCGCGCAAGCATCATAATCACATCTTCAACTGGGAAGTCGGTGACAAGGATGAGACCGCAAAGGCTTTTGCCGAGGCGGACGTGACCATCAACGAGATGATTTCCTATCACCGCACGCATCCCTCGCCGCTGGAAACCTGCCAGTGCGTCGCGTCCATGGACAAGGTGAAGGGTGAGCTGACCGTCTGGGGTACGTTCCAGGCCCCGCACGTGATCCGCACGGTTGCCTCGCTTCTGTCGACGATCCCGGAGCACAAGATCCACGTGATCGCGCCCGATATTGGCGGCGGCTTCGGCAACAAGGTGGGCGCATATCCGGGCTATATCTGCTCGATCGTCGCCTCCATCGTCACGGGCGTCCCGGTGAAATGGGTCGAAGACCGGATGGAGAACCTCTCCACGACGTCCTTTGCCCGCGACTACCACATGACCACGGAAATCGCCGCCAAGAGCGATGGCACCGTGACCGGTCTGAAAGTGCACGTCCTCGCCGACCACGGCGGCTTCGATGCCTGCGCCGATCCGTCCAAATGGCCAGCAGGCTTCTTCAACATCGTCACCGGGTCTTATGACTTCCCGGCAGCGCACCTGTCGGTGGACGGCGTCTACACCAACAAGGCTCCGGGCGGGGTCGCCTACCGCTGTTCCTTCCGCGTGACGGAAGCCGCCTATTGCATCGAGCGGGCGATGGACATTCTGGCGCAGAAACTGGGCATGGACCCGGCCGACCTGCGCATGAAGAACTTCGTCAAGGCGGACCAGTTCCCGTACCAGTCGGCACTTGGCTGGGAATATGACAGCGGCGACTATCACACCGCGATGCAGAAGGCGATGGACACGATCGGCTATCGCGAACTGCGTGCCGAACAGAAAGCCAAACAGGAAGCCTTCCAGCGCGGCGAGACCCGCGAGATCATGGGCATCGGCGTGTCGTTCTTCACCGAGATCGTCGGGGCGGGTCCGTCCAAGAACTG
>JBCDEN010000090.1:0-9727 GCA_039179715.1 Pseudomonadota bacterium | reverse complement strand
GACGAATGTGACGAAAACCATAGCGATCATCCAGGGCGGAACTTCAGGCATGGGCCTTGCAACCGCGCACAGGCTCGCGGCACGGGGCATCGCCCTCGTGCTCATCGGACGCAATCCGGACAAGCTCGCATCCGCGCGCGCAGGGCTGGAAAAACGCCATCAGGCAAAGGTTGCAACCTGGCAGGCGGATGTGACCCGGCCCGACGAGGTTCAGGGACTGGTCGACAGGATCGCAAATCTGGACCAGCCGCTTGAGTATCTGGTCAATGCCGCGGGCTCGTTCAGCCCCAAACCGTTTCTGGACCACACGGGCGACGATTTCGACCTCTACCACGCCTTCAACCGCGGAACCTTCCTGATCACGCAGGCCGCGGCCCGGAAAATGTCCGAGACCGGCAAGGGGTCGGTGGTAAATCTCGGTTCGATGTGGGCGCACCAGGCCATCAAGGCGACACCGTCATCGGCCTATTCGATGGCAAAGGCAGGCCTGCATGCCTTCACGCAGCACCTTGCCATGGAGCTTGGCGACAAGGGCATTCGCGTGAATGCGGTCGCCCCCGCTGTTGTCGAAACACCGATCTACAGCGCGTTCATCCCGGAAGACCAGATTTCGGCTACCCTAAAACAGGGATTTGATGCCTTTCACCCCATCGGACGTATCGGAACCGCGGAAGATGTCGCCTCGGCCGTCGATTTCCTGTTGTCGGACGAAGCCGGCTGGGTGACGGGTTCGATCTGGGATGTTGATGGCGGCGTCATGGCCGGCCGGAACTGAGCCTGGTATTCACAACGGAGTTGCCGATGCCGGCAACTCCCTCATTCCACGATAGCTTCGACGTAATACCAGCGGCCTGCTTTTTTCCGGAACCGGCTGAGTTCGCGGTGCGTGTTCAACGTGCCGCCGGCAAGGTACTTCGCTTCGAACAGAACCGTCCCTTCCCGGTCGGTTTTGCCGCCCTTTTTGACGTCAAGGACCGTCAGGCCGGTCCAGTGGTTTTCACGGGCCCATTGCGCCGTTGCCGCCTCGTCGAAACCAGCCCGGTTCTTTGGCCAAAGGGTTTCCTTGAGATAGGGAATGTTCTGTGTGACATAGGCCGAATAGCGGGAGCGCATAGGCGCCTCAGCCGTCCCGGCATTTGCCTGGCCTGAAAGCGCGGGACCGCAGCAGGAGGCATGGCGCTTGCCGCTGCCGCACGGACACATGTCTGTTGTCATGACGACCTCGCGTTCCCAGAACTTCAACAGCCTGCCTATCACTTAACGGACGAAACCGCTATCGTTAAGCATCTGAATTGTCTGAAGGTCTGGCGGCATGAAACTGGCCACATTCAATATAGAATCCTATGGAAGCGACCGCTTCGATCCGTCCGGGCTGGAACCGAGGATCCGTGCCCTGCGTCCAAGGATCGAAGAGCTTGATGCAGACATCTTGTGCCTGCAGGAAGTCAATGCGCAAAAGGTGAAGGGCGCATCTCAACGCCAGTTTCTGGCGCTCGACCTTTTGCTCGCCGGCACGGCTTACGAAACCTTTCACCGTGCATCGAGCGAACGCGCGCCCGGCAAGGGACCGGGTGACAAGCACAACCTCGTCATCTTGTCGCGATACCCGATCCCGGCACGTGAAAGCCTGTTTCAGCTTCGTGCAAACGCCCCGCTCTGGCAACCGACATCGGCAGACCCCGGCTATGACACACCTCAACACGTCACGTTTGAACGTCCCGTTCTCAGGTCAGAGATTGATGTCGGCGGCCTGAAGCCACTGCATCTCTTCGTGGTCCATTTGCGCGCCCCCATCGCCGCAATGATCCGGGGCGGCAAGACAGAGCAACGCACCTGGAAAAACACCTCGGCCTGGGCGGAAGGCTACCTGCTGTCGGTCCTGAAACAGAGCGCACAGGCGCTGGAGCTGCGCTTGGCGGTCGAGGCCCTGTTCGACCGGGACGAAAAGGCACAAATCGTCCTGACGGGCGACTTCAATGCGACAGGCGAAACCGGCACGCTGCGCCTCCTGCGCGCCGACCCGGACGACACCGCGTCTCCGGATTGGGCGCACCGCCGGCTGTTTCAGCTGGATGCCTCCCTCCCGCTGCCCGATCGGCAGACGGTCATTCATCGCGGCAAGGGCCAGGCGCTCGACCACATCCTTGCGAGCAGCACGATGACCGATCGCGTCGTTGACGTGCGCGTTTTCAATGCCGGATTGCCCGACGAGGTCTTCGAGGCCGATGACGAGACCTATGCCGGCTCCTATCATGCCGCGATGCGTGCACAATTCGACATCTGATGCCGCAAGACGTCTTTTGTGCGCGGCTCCGCCCGCCTGCCTCAGTTGGCGGAAAGCGAATTGATGTAGCTGGCCAGATTCGCAATCTCGACATTGCCGAGTGTCATGTTCGGCATTTTCGGATGAGGGTCTTTCAGGAAGGTCGCAAGCGACGCCTGCGTCCAGTCGGGATCCCTGGCAATGTCGTAGAAACTTGGCAACGAGACACTGGCCGCGGTCGGCTGGTCGTCGGAGACCAGGTGACAGGAGGCGCACCATTGCAGCGCCAGAGTTTTGCCAGTCGCCGGGTCGGCGGCCAGAGCAGGCGCGGCTGCCATCTGAAGGATCAGCACCAGAACCGTACAGCCGGAAAGGATCCGTCGTTGCACTGTCCGGAATTCAGGAATTCCATCGCTCGGACACCGGAACATGAAGGCCTCCTTGTAATCGTGCGCCGCCCCACACAAGTGAGAGTGACGCACCTTTCAAAAACCGGCCTTGCGGTGGATCAAACCAGACTGAAATACCTCAACCTAAAAGAGATTTTGTGCTTTAATGCACTAACCATTCCGGCACAGTTTCATCGATATGACATGGGAGAAAGACATGGCTCGACGCTTGAAAACGGCGATATGCGCTGCAGCAGCAGTGTTGACGCTGACCCCGGTCCACGCATCGGCTCAGACCACACCGATTTATGCCCAGACGGATCTGTTCCATCCGGTCACCTCGCAAAACGGCATGGTCGCCAGCCAGGAAGCCGTTGCGACGTCCGTAGGCGTCGAGATCCTCAAAAAAGGCGGCAATGCAGTTGACGCTGCCATCGCGACCGGTTTCGCGCTTGCCGTGACCCTGCCCCGCGCGGGCAATCTCGGCGGCGGCGGCTTCATGATGATCCACATGGCCGAAAGCGGCGAAACCCACGCGCTGGATTACCGGGAAAAGGCACCGGCAGGCGCTTTCAGGGACATGTTCCTCGGACCAGATGGCGAGCCGGACAAGCAAAAGTCGCGCTTTTCGGGCCTGGCGATCGGAGTTCCGGGAACCGTCGCCGGCTTCGCCGAGGCGTTCGCGAAGCACGGCAGCGGCAACGTCACCTGGCAGGAGCTTGTGGCACCGGCAATCGAACTCGCCGGGGCGGGCATCACCGTGACATCGAGCCTGTCGGACGCCCTGTCGGCCAGGGCCGAGCGGCTGACCGGGGACCCGGCAACCGCCGAGATCTTCTTCAAGGCGGGCGGTGTTCCCTACCAACCAGGCGAAACACTTGTCCAGGCGGATCTCGCCGGAACGCTGGAGCTGATTTCCGAAAGGGGCGCGGCTGGTTTTTATACAGGAGAGGTGGCTGAAAAAATCGCGGCCAAGGTTCAGGCGGCAGGCGGCAGCATGACCGTTGAAGACCTCGCAAGCTATGAGCCCGTCTGGCGGGCGCCGGTAACCGGCTCCTATCGCGGCTACGAGATCGCCTCCATGCCGCCGCCATCCTCCGGCGGCGTTCATATCGTCCAGATTCTGAACATTCTCGAAAACTTTCCCATGAACGAATACGGCCCGAATTCCGCCGATTCGATCCACGCGATGTCGGAAGCGATGCGCCTTGCCTATGCGGACCGGTCCAAATATCTGGGTGATCCGGACTATGTCAGCGTGCCGGTCACAGGGCTGACATCGCCCGACTACGCCGCTGAGCTGACCGAGACCATCAAGATGGACGCGGCGCGGCCATCCGAAGACGTCAGACCGGCCGACCCTCTCCCCCATGAGAGCAACGAAACCACGCATTATTCGGTCGTCGACAAGGACGGCAACGCGGTGTCAAACACCTATACGCTGAACTTCTCCTACGGCTCCGGTCTCACCGCCGACGGCACCGGCGTTCTCCTGAACAACGAGCTTGACGACTTTTCCGCAAAGCCCGGTGTCCCCAATGCCTACGGACTGATTGGCGGCACGGCCAACGCGGTCGAGGCCGGCAAACGCCCGCTGTCCTCGATGAGCCCGACACTGGTGTTCAAGGATGGCGCGTTTCATCTGGCAACCGGCTCGCCCGGAGGCAGCCGCATCATCACGACGACGCTGCAGGTCATTCTCAATATTGTCGATCACCAGATGAACATCGCCGAAGCCACGGTGGCACCGCGCATTCATAACCAGTGGTTCCCCGATGAGATTCGCATCGAGGACGGCGTCTCGCCGGACACGGTCAGGCTGCTGGAGGAAAGGGGCCACACGGTTGCTGTCAAGAACGCCATGGGCTCGACCCAGTCGATCATGAATGTCGATGGCGTTCTGGCCGGCTTCTCGGACCCGCGCCGCAAGGGCGCTTTGACTCTCGGCTACTGAGCTTTTGGGGGAAACTGCCTGTTCAGCGTGCTCTGGCTGTCCAGATCCCGCAAATGGTGGAAGAAGCTTTCCGCCGCGACCGCGAGGAAGGACACCAGCAGCACGCCGATATAGGTGGAATGCTCCAGCAGCTCCGCCCGGTCTCCGACAATGACGTCAAAGACCGTGAAACCCAGAAACACGACAATCGAGACGGTGATCGCAAGGTCGGTGCGATAGGCCACTCCGGGTCTGCCCTGCATCAGCCGCACCCCGGCCCAGACGAAAAACCCGGCAGCCACGAATTCGACGATGCCGGCGAAGATCAGCGTTGCCTGAACGAAGGCGGGATCCAGGGCGAGCCTGTCGAAATACATGGTGAACTTCTCAACCCGGTGGTTGCCCCACCAATGCAGGAAGACGACATCCTGGCGTGCGAAGAACTTGTCGAGCCCGTTCAAGAGCCAGAAAAAGAACCAGAAGACGATGACGACCGCAGTGATCGGTTGACGAAGTGCGTGCATGTTTGTTTCCGTTTCCTGAGGGTCCGGATTGCGCACAGCGTATCAGCAGGCGGTTGAAGAAGCGTTAGCGTTCACGTTCGCGTGATCGAGCCAAAAGCCTTTGCCACCATGGAGGCGAACCGTTGGTCGAGCCGGATCCGCTCAGCGGCGGTCATGTCCGGCCAGACGATCTGGCTGCCGACATAAGCGGCATATTCCAGCTGGGCGATGTCCCTTGCAAGCTCCGGCGCCAGACCGGCATCGCGGTAAAGGCCGACTACAAACTCCGTCCTGATCTCGTCGACGTCCTGAACGATCGTCCGCGCAATGGCGTTGGATTGAGCGAACTGGCGCACGGCTCTCTCCAGATCCTGATCGAGCATGTTGGCAATATCGGACAGGGTCTGGGCGCGTTTGCCCTGCGGCTGCTGCATGATCGCGTCCGCCACGTCCAGCGTGTTGCGTTGTTTCCACTCCAGGAACAACGCCTCCAGAAAGACGCCATGGTCCTGAAAGTGATGATAGAAGGACCCGCGTGTCCGTCCGGCGGCTTCGCACAGCGCATCGACCGTCAGCGCGGCACCGCCGTCCCGGGCAAGATGCTCAAGACCCAGATCAAGCCAGTCCTTCTTCGCAAATCGCTTTCTTGGTTTCATCAAACTCCACCGGCAATACCCAGCAGCGCGATCGGCAGAAAGAGCCAACCTTGCGGCATTGCCTTGTAGGATTGTTTCTTCAATGGGGGAAGCGCCAATCCCAGGAAACAGAACGCCATCGCAAGCCCGGTCGCCGTCCATCCGAGTTCCCAGCTTTGCGGAAACAGCGCCGCAAGCGCATACATCACCGCCATGGCGGCAAGAACGATCGTGGCAATGTGCCAGCAATAATAGCTCACATATTTCGGTACGGGTTTGAGATCCGGCGCGCCGAGCAACGGCACGGCGATGTCCCGTCCTCCCAGAAACGTATGGATCAGAAACGTCAATCCCGAAAGGACGCCTGCAATCATGAGAAGCACATTCATATCAACCTCCTAAACATACCATGTAGTATGGTATGTTTATCTGTCTGTCCTCACCAATGCCATGCGGCGCACCGTCACACGGTCCGACACGTCAATCCGTGCGCTTCAACGCTTGCAGATTGACACTCAAAAAGTGGCGTGTTAGCGCTATTCAAAGCGCTTTGAAAAATGCAGGTGCCCTTCCTGAAGTATCGACTGAACCTGGAGAAACGGCCATGCCGATCAGAACCCTGGTCTGGGGCGAGAACGTCCATGAGCAGCACAATGCAATCGTCGCCAAAACCTATCCGACCGGCATGCATCAATGCATCGCCGACGCGCTGAATGCCGACCCGGAAATCAAAGCGACGACGGCGACCCTGCAGGATCCCGAGCACGGCTTGACCGAAGCGCGCCTCGCCGAGACCGACGTGCTCGTCTGGTGGGGCCACGCCGCCCATGGTGATGTTGCCGACCACGTTGTCGACCGGGTCTGCGATGCGGTCTGGTCCGGCATGGGCATGATGTTCCTGCACTCGGCCCATTTTGCCAAGCCGTTCAAGCGGCTGATGGGCAGTCCGTGCAATCTGACCTGGCGCGAGGCGGGGGAGCGGGAACGCCTCTGGGTCACCAGCCGCAATCACCCGATCACCAGGGGCCTGCCCGACAGTTTCGAACTGGAGATGGAGGAAATGTACGGCGAACCTTTCGGTGTGCCGGAGCCGCTGGAAACCGTCTTTATCAGCTGGTTTCAGGGCGGCGAGGTGTTCCGCTCCGGCCTGACCTACAAGCGCGGCGCGGGCAACATCTTCTATTTCCGTCCCGGGCACGAAACCTATCCGACCTATCACGACACGACGGTCCAGACCGTCTTGAAGAACGGCGTCAAATGGGCCTTCAACCCGATGGCGCGTGTCGCGGATCCCAATGCCGCACCGAATGTTCCGGTCGAGGCCGCGCCTGAAAAAATCGAGGAGCGCGGGCCGAAGCTTCACGCCGACGGCGAAGAAGGCTTCCGCTGATCTAACGTTTCAACAACCCGGTGTGTCCGGCACCGGGTCCTGTTTCACTGTTGGACGGAGTTTCCCATGTCCTCACTCGAGCGTCCGATCCGCCTACTCATTCTGGGAACCGGCAACATGGCCGGAAATCACGCCGCTGCCTTTCGGAAAAACCCCGCTGTCGAAATCGTCGCGGGCGCCGACCGCCGTCCGGAGATGCTCAACGCATTTTGCGACACATACGCGATCCCGCACCGTTTCGAGGATCTTGCAGACGCGATCGCCTGGGGTGAATTCGATGCCGTGTCGAACGTTACCCCGGATGCCGCCCACCATCCGACGACCCTGCAGCTCCTCCACGCCGGCAAACATGTTCTGTGCGAGAAACCGCTGGCGACCAATGTTGCGGACGCAACTGAAATGACCGCGCTGGCGCGGGAAAGGGGCGTTGTCGGCATGGTCAACCTGAGCTACCGGGATGTGGCCGTGCTGCAGAAGGCGGCGCAACTGGTCGCCGGAGGAGAAATCGGCGCGCTCAGGCATTTCGAAGCGTCCTATCTGCAAAGCTGGCTGACACAACCGGCCTGGGGCGACTGGCGCACGGAAAGCCAGTGGCTGTGGCGCTTGTCGAGCGAACACGGCTCGAAAGGCGTGCTTGGCGATGTCGGCATTCACATTCTGGATTTCGCCACCTTTGCCGCCCAAAGCCCGGTTTCGGAGCTGTCCTGCCGGTTGAAGACCTTCGACAAGGCAGAAGGCAACCGCATCGGCGATTACCCGCTCGATGCCAATGACAGTTTCACCATGCAGGCGGAACTGGAAAACGGAGCTCTCGGAACCATCACCGCGACCCGGTTTGCCTCCGGCCACCTCAATGACCTGCGCCTGCGTCTTTACGGTGACAAGGGCGGCCTGGAGGTTCTGTTTGAAAAACGCGCGGAAAGTCTGCGCATCTGCAAGGGCGCGGACTTGACGGAGGGCCGTTGGCAGGACGTCGCCGCCGGGCCGGTGCCGACGGTCTATGAGCGGTTCGCAGATGCCATTCTGGACAAGTCGAAACCGGAGCCGGATTTCGCCCACGGTGCACGCCTTCAGGCCGCGCTCGACACGGCTGAGGTGTCGAATGCGCAGAACGGTCAGTTCCTGAAAATCGCGCTTTGAAGCAAAAGCTGACCTGAATGAATCGCGGCGGAGCCGAAGGGCTCCGCCGCATAAAGTGGGTACTACAGCAAGGCAACATCACCAGAAGACTGCAAGATCCGCCGTCCCTCCACGCAATGTATGCATAAGTTAGCGCAGTGTCCCTGATACTTCGTTCAACAGGCGGCCGCGTTTTACCTCAAATTTTAGACGAACCGCTGTGTCGCCCGAAAAACGAGGGTCAGCACGCACGGCGAAATATTCAATAATTTCAACTTTTTCAATATCTTGATACTCGCCTTCAACACGTGGAACCGCCACAACTCCCTTTGAACTTTCCGGTCGAAATCATTTGATCACCACAGGTTCATGCCGACCAGAACGTGTCGCTCTCTTCAGGCAGTGCCTCAACCATCCAGATCCTGTCGATCTGCAGCTTGCGTATGGTCATGAGATAGGCCGCAAAATTGTGCAACTGCCGGCCCTTGCGCACTGCGCGCACCTCGATCATCACCAGCACCTGGTCTTCGTTGACGTCGGCAATCTGGGTGATCGTCAGGCTCGGGTGAACGGTCCCGATATCCAGTTGCGCGATCAAGCCCATGTAGGCATCCCGGCCCTTTATCTGCTTCGTGCTGCCATCCCTCTGCGTCACCTCGGCCACGAGCTCATCGGCAAGACAGGAAGTCATGCCCTCATGGTCAGCAGCGTTGAACGCGTCAATGAACGACCTGACAACGCGGGTGTTGCTGGATTGCTGTGACATCGATGAACCTCCGCTCAAACCCCACAAACGTGTCTTAGTGCCGTTTCGCGAGTGTCGGCACGAAGGCGGGTTCCCGGTTTCAGTTGCACCCCGTCACCGGCAGCGGCCTTGTCAAGTGCTGCCTGAAATGTCGTTGGCGTTACAGGATAGTCAGTCACGACAATGATCCAAGCGAAATGACGCTGGCGAAACAATGGCTTTCTGCGCACGCAGATATTTACGTTGAGTCAGTGTAGGTACGTGCAGTTGCATTGTAAAATTCCGACGCGAACAAACCGCGCAACCGGCAAATCCGGAAGCCGGCTTCCGGCAAGCACCGCCGCATGGCGGCTTTCATGCCGACGCGATTGAAAAATTCAAAAAAGCGGTTGAGATTCCATCGTCTCCGGGCGGGAAATACCCAGAAGCGCCAGTATCGTCGGAGCGACACTGCGCTGGTCCAGAACCTCGCCGGGCTTGGCAGCCAGCTTGTCGGTAAACGAGATGAACGGCACATGGCGCAGACACTCCGCCTCGCCGCCATGCTCTCCTTTCTCGTTTACCGACAAGCTGGCTGCCAAGCCCGGCGAGGTTCTGGACCAGCGCAGTGTCGCTCCGACGATACTGGCGCGTCTGGGTATTTCCCGCCCGGAGACGAGGGAATCTCAACCGCTTTTTTGAATTTTTCAATCGCGTCGGCATGAAAGCCGCCATGCGGCGGTGCTTGCCGGAAGCCGGCTTCCGGATTTG